>JAGQPD010001203.1 GCA_020426865.1 Planctomycetales bacterium | reverse complement strand
CGACATCGCGGTTTTCCAAGTGTCGTGCGTAATAACTTCGTATTGCGAGAAGTATCGGTCAATATAGTCGTTACGGTAAAAGTACAGGAAGCTCCCGTCTTGTTCGCGTGACAGAACGGCGCCGTCTTCCACGGGGAAGAAGTTTCGAGCTGGTCCTTGGTAGGTGTTTCGTAATTTGCCACGAACGTGGTAGTACGATACGTCGATACCCTGTCGCGTTGGTTGTGAGTAGCCGGGGCCAAGTAGGCGATTGGCCAGTGCAATGGGAGTTGCCAGGACGAGTTGCCGGCAGGCAAGCTGGCGACCGTCCCGCGTCGCCACTCGGATCATCTCGCCATTCATGTCGATCTGCTCTACGGAATCGTCCAAGATTTGGCTTTCGATATCAGCCGTTGCCGCTGCTCGGTCAAACTCGAAGCTATACATCGGGACGACCAATGGCAACGATGCCGCCATTAGGAAAAAAGTTGAGACCTCACGAGGATCATGAAAAAACGAAGCCCACAGCAAATGTTCGATGTAGTCGGCAAACAGCGATTCCAGCTTGCGTTCACGGATATATTGGCTGGCCGGTTGATAGTACATGTTCCGTAATTCATTGTTCGATTCGATCAGCTCGCGCCGCGGAAAGTTGGACGCCAGTGCATTCATGTCGTTGTACCGACGACGAAAGCGACGCAGATCACTAGTGAATCGCAGCAGTGCCGGTAAGTGTTTGATCAATCGGGGCGACAGCAGTGTGTAACGGTGGCCGCCACGGTGGAACCAGCAATCGGTCACGCGGACCGTATCGACCAATTTAACAAATGGCAGTGTCCAATCGTAGTCGGCAGTTACGTAATATGCCCCATAGTTGACCCGGCCGTCCGGAGACGTTCGCACTCGACCACCAATCTCTGGTGAGACCAGCAGGAATGGTTGCCCGTGTTGGCGAAGGCGATGGGCACAGCCAAGTCCGGCCATTCCCCCGCCCACAATGATTGTCTCTTGAAACCCATCCCACGTGGTCGTCGGCATTGTCTTTCGCTCCCAGGAAGCATCAGTTGCAAATCGCCTACCGGTCAATTGATTTGCATGCAGCATCGGTAAACCAAGCGCAGAATCTTATGGAGTGTTACACCTACGAAGTGCGATCTTACCATGCCGTGTTGTCTGAATACCGTGAGCCATCGACGGTCGCGGTTAGAGACCGTGTTGCCAAAGAACGCGGCCGCTTCCGCGAGGCGGCGCGAAACAGGGGCAACTCGGAGCGGTCAAGCTACGCCGAGTCCTTCCTTCCCATATGGCAATCCGATCGTCACGCGTGTATCTTCGGAGCTTTGCGGCAGATGGGCAGGGATTCAGAAAAGGTAGTGCATGACGTCCAAAGCCAAGCAGGAGCGGCTGGTATCGCTCGATCAATTCCGTGGCTATACGGTGGTCGGTATGTTGGTCGTCAACTACTTGGGATCGTACCAGGTAGTCCCGGCGGTCCTGAAGCATCACCACACGTATTGCAGCTACGCCGATACGATCATGCCGCATTTTTTGTTTGCGGTCGGATTTGCCTACCGGCTAACATTTCTCCGGCGGCTGGAATGCGAAGGCGCGGCAGCTGCATATCGGCGAGTCATACGTCGGCTGGTCGGATTGCTGCTCGTTGCCCTGATGGTGCATAGTGCCAGTACAGTCAGTTCGTCGTGGTCGGAACTGAAGCAAATGGGTTTGTTCGGTGCTCTGTGGCAGCCGGTAAAGCGAGAATGGTTCCAGACGCTCACGCATATCGCTGTCACCTCGCTGTGGATTACGCCGGTTGTCGGCAGAAGTCTGTTGCTGCGATCGAGCTTCGCCATCGGTTCCTTAATCCTACACGTGTTGCTTTCTGCCTGGTTCAACTTTTCCTGGACGTGGACCAGCCCAATGTCGATTGACGGCGGACCATGGGGATTTCTAACCTGGTCGACGGCGGCCGTCGGGGGCACGATCGCGTACGATATTGTGGCCAAACATCGGGCGGTGATCCCGCAGTTACTGAAGGTAGGTGTCGCTATGATGGCGGTCGGTTGGCTCCTATCCTGTGGCACTCGCTACTATGACGCAGACCTTTCGCCAAAACTTCGTGTGGCGTGGCGACCGTTCGTGGGGCACCCCGATCGCATTGCAGAGAATCCCGTGTTCCCCTGGTTCGGCAGGGTGTCGAGCGTCTTCCCTGGTTTGGCCGAACCCCCTTTTGTCGCACCGCCGGACAATCGGCAATACAACTACTGGATGATGTCGCAACGAGCGGCGACGGCAACGTACCTGATATTCGCCACCGGGTTCAGCTTCGCCGTCTATGCGTTGTTCTATTGGCTCTGCGATCGTCATCACTGGTCGCTGGGGATCTTTGATACCTTCGGATCCAACGCCCTCGCAGCCTACGTTATTCACTCTATCGTCGACAGTGGCGTCTCGCCATTTGTGCCGGGTGATGCACCTGCGTGGTACGTCACCGTATCATTTGCTATGTTTCTCGGTATCAGTTACTTATTCGTACGCTCGCTGCAGAAGCAAGGAATTTTTCTGCGATTGTAGGAGCGGCAATACGTCATCGACGTTATGTAGTCTGTGGTGACGGCGTCGGTTGCCGTCCAGTTGCGAACACAGACACAATCGCCGCGAGCACGGCCAGCAGCAACAGCGCTCGCCAATATTCAACTGCATAGCCGGACCGTAGTCTGAGGTCCAGTTCCAGGGGCGCGTTCTCTGCAACTTGTACGCCACGCGTGAACGTGTAGACCGAACCCTCTTCCGGCAGGCTGATCACAAGCGCTTGCGGGGCAGGTTCGGCCGTCCGCTGATGCTGTACCAGCCGACCCGCGATCTGTTGCAATACCTGATTGTCCTCGTTCGTATTGCCCCGCAGTAATTGGCTAAGCTGCTGCGGCCGAAAATTCAATTCATCTTGTTGAAGGATCGGATTGTCGGCGGCTGCCTCTAGCATTTGCTTGTTGTCGACAACATTCGCATTGGTCGCGTCGTTATCGAGGTACAGTCGCTGACGCCGTGTGTTGAGACCGACGATTGCTTGCTGCGTTTGCAGGTTCTCAAGTTGCACGCGAGCGTCTTCATTCGAAGCTGCGTCCAACGCGTAGCGGTTGGCGACGCTGTTCAATGCTCGACGCGCTTTCGTCTGTTCGCCCGCTTGAAGCAGTTGATTGGCTTGTTCCAGCAAGTCTGCTGCCTGTTGCGCCTGCTGCTGCCGCTTGACGTTGACCTTCGATAGATAGGAATCGCGGTCATAGTCCACGGCAAGTGTCTGGCCCGCAAGTTCCAAATCGCCGCCATGGTCGATCAGCTGAAATCCCTTCGGTGTCACCACGTTCCACTCGATATTCTCCAACGGCACGTTTAGCAACGCACTGACAAGTGTCAGTCGACTCAGTCGATCTCCCTTTACGGAATAGACGAATCGGACATTGGCGGTACGATCGTCGATACCGGGAAGAATATAGAATTGCCACACGTCTTGCTGTCCTCCTT
>JAGQPD010001202.1 GCA_020426865.1 Planctomycetales bacterium | reverse complement strand
GTATGGCATCGGCTATGCGATCGCCGCTCGTGATGCGGCTCGGCATTGGCCGATCATATTGGTTGGTCTGTTGGGAAAAATTCTCGGCC
This sequence comes from Planctomycetales bacterium, assembly GCA_020426865.1. Lineage (GTDB taxonomy): Bacteria > Planctomycetota > Planctomycetia > Pirellulales > Pirellulaceae > JAGQPD01. The sequence continues at coordinate 2,043 of JAGQPD010001202.1, read as the reverse complement.
CGGTTGGTTTTCTGCAAGCGGCCTGGGCCGGACACCTGCCCTGGTCGTGGGGCATCGTCAATCTTGCGAACGACTTGATTTGGTGGTTGCCATTTTCGGCGATTCTCTATCTTGCGTACCGTCACAACACGAATAGCGCCGCCGGGCACGGGCCGTTGACGTTGCCGGAAGCGATGGTGCGTTGTCAGAGTCAACGGGGAGCGACGTTGCAGCAGTTGTCGATCGATCGGCCGACGCTCGTTGTGTTTTTACGTCATGCCGGGTGCACGTTCTGTCGCGAGGCTTTGGACGATCTGGCAAGATTGACGCATGCGAAGACGGCGGATCAATTTCACCTGGCGATTGTCCACATGGGCAACCCCATGGCGGGGACAATGATGTTGCGTCGATACGATTTGCGCGAGGCGCATCAGTATAGCGATCCCAAGTGTGCGATGTACGAAGCGTTTGATTTAGGACGTGGACGACTGCACCAGTTGATTTCGCCGACGGTCGTCCTGCGCGGCATCCTATCGTTATTGCATGGGAACGGACTGGGCCCGATTGCGGGCGACGGATTCCGACTGCCGGGTGTGTTTCTTCTGCAGGATGGGCGGGTAACCTATGCCTATCGCGCCGGGCGCGCATCGGATCGTCCGATTTACGATGAAATCTTGCGGGCACATGGCGGCTTGACGATCACGCCCGCTGGGGGAGCCGAGGTTTACCCCGGTATTTCTCAGTCGGTTGTCTAGTCGGTTGTCTGGTCGGTGGCGACGGCAGGTTGTCGTTGGCTCAGCCCATGGTTTTGGCCGCCGTGTCCCCCCGCCAGCGCGGGAGCTTGGGCCGGTCGGGCCTTCACCGATAGATCCGGTCGTAGCGGTTGCAATGGCGTGGGTCGTTGCGATTCGGCGACATGCGACGCAACATGTCGTGTCAAAAAACGTAATCTTGCATACCGGTGCGCAAGTGTCTGGCGAGCATCCACGGCCCACCTACTGGCAGTATTATGTCGCTCGTCAGGTCCGCGTCTTGCGCATTTCAGGAATTCCGGAACTGCGAATAGGAGCCGCCCATGACCCGCAAGTGCGTGGGCACCCCGCCTTTGTTACTGCAACCATCTGTCGCAAAACCGTCTGAAGAACGAGTGCCGGTCGCGGTGCGCGCAGGCATGCTCGGACGAAGGAGGGGGCGGGTGCGATGAGTAGCGGCCAGGCATTGTTGGGATTGCGAGGGTCACGCCCACGATATTCACGATTCGTCATCGCAACCGTGGTTGCCTGCGTCGTTTGGGGCGTGGACATGGTGGGCGGCCTGTCGACGATCGAGCAGCGCGCCTATGACGAAGCACTCCATTACTCCGTGCGCTTCCGACCCGAACCAGCTCAGGTTGTGCTGGTCTATTGCGACGAGGACCTGGAGCAGTATCGCCGTGACGAATGGGCGTCCATCTTTCGGCAGGCACAACGTGGTGGTGTCGCCCATGTGGTGTTGGCCATTCCACCGCAACCACAATTGGAGGATATTATCGCTGTCGTTCGTGAGAGCGGATTGGACATCACCGAAGCTCCGCCACAGGTTCACGACGTCTTACGATTGCCGCCGGCTGTGGAGGCGACCATTGGCGAGAATGACGCGGGGTTGTTGCCGTCGACCGTGGTCCTGGCCCCACCAGTGACCAGCGTCCCGCTGACCACCGATGGCGTGCACCGCCTTCAAGCGTACTCTGCCATATGTGACGGGCAAACGGTTCGAACAATGGAGTACGCGGTTGCGTCGGACGTTTTGGGGAGCAACGATGGCGGTTTGGGCGCACAATTCGGCATCCGCTATCGCGGCGGCGCAGGAAGTCTTCCCTTCCTTGGTTTTCAGACGGCTGCGGCGGGCAGTCTGATCCCGGAGTTGGTCGGTGGAAAGGTGCTGTTGATCGGACGTTACGTTCCCGGTGAGCTGCCGGGCCTGCACACGCCAACAACGCGGAACGGGGAATTGATGACCGCCTTGGAATACCACGGTAATGCGCTCAACACGCTCCTCAACCGGCACGCGATACGATGGTCGCCG
>JAGQPD010001201.1 GCA_020426865.1 Planctomycetales bacterium | reverse complement strand
TTGACGAAACTCGCCTATATCGCCAATCATGTGTACGAGCAGGACACAACGGTAAAAGCCGCAACGGAGATGGAGCGGATGGGAAAAATCAAGCGATTGCATGCCAGTTTTGTTTTCGCGGATAGCGAAGGATTTCAAGGTGCGTTGTACGAAGCGGGACAAGCATTGGTCGTTGCCTTCCGTGGGACCGACGATTGGGAGGGGATTAAGGCTGACCTGAATATTGGCGTTGGCAAGACCCCCAAGCAACTGGCGTCGGCGCGTGAGTTGTACCAAAAGGGGGTCCAAGCGGCCGGCTCTCGACCGCTGATCGTCACCGGCCATTCTTTGGGTGGCGGCCTTGTTCAGCTTATATGTGCCGAATTTGGTGCGTTCGGCGTAACGTTCAATGCTGTTGGCATGGGCAAGCAAGCCGACAAGGCAAAGCTAACGGGATCAAATATCCTGAACATTGTGTTACAGCACGATCCGGTCAGCAGCATCGGACGATTGATCGGCAAAAAACTACAATTGCCGAATCCCGCCGCGATCCACAAAGCACACGGGCAGGCGACGGTAATCGAAGCGATTGGCCGCAGCCAATATGCGGACGAGAGCGCGGACCGGGTGTACAGCATGATTGCCTAATTCCTTGTTCGCTCACTGACAGCTTTTCTCACGGAGCGACAAAGTCGCGAAAATGCATGTCCGCGGGACAGGAACTACGATCGTCGCACTTGGTGTCCATCACTTGACCGGACCGAGCTTGGATATTTGTTCAATTCGGTGACGCCTTCTCCGTGACTGCGTGCCTCCGTGAGATTCAATCGAAGAAGCGAACCACCGGTAAGCGCGTCGTATCGATTCGCCATTGCAAATCGAGTCTCTACGCACGCCTTATCGGACGCTCGGCAATTCCCAGCAGCGACGGTATTGGTCCGCCACGCTCTTGGCGGATTTTTTCGCGTTGCAATGTGCGCACGGCAAAGCCGGCTCGCTGCAGAGCAATACCGAGTGAGTCCCATGCGTGCTGGTAGGTACCCTGCCGAGTCAACATCCAATCGCCGGACTCGCGAGAATCGAGTTCATCGGCGGATAGCACCAACATCCCGCCGGGGCGGAGGGCTGAGGCAAGTAGTGTACACAATTCTTGGGCATTGCCGAAATGTCGCAACAACTCCATAGCCACAATCACGTCGCAGCTGCTGGGATGTTCGTTGAGGTAGAGCAGAACGTCTTGTTGGAAAAGGTTGTCATAGTGGATGCGAAGCCGAGCTCGTTCGAGCATGCCGATGGAAAGGTCGACGCCGATCAGTGATTGTGCAAAAGGGCGCAAGACCTGGGCCGAGAGCCCGGTTCCGCAACCCAGGTCAAGTATTTGCAGTGCGTTGTCGGGACGCCGATACTCGGCCAGAACCTCCATGACGATTTCGGGACCGCGATAGTTTACCTGCTGCATAATATGGTCGTAGTCGATCGCCAACTCGTCGAACTTCGCCATGACAAATTCGCAACTCGCTCGGTCTGGAATCGGGGCCGTTCCATGGGACGCCTGCCAGTGAGCTAGCGAGGGATCGTTGGGAAGGTGTGCCTGCCAGGCGCGAACAAGTTGCTCGCATTCGAATTCTCGTCCGAGGCCCTCGTAGGTTTCGAGCAAAGCTGCGTATGCCGCAGCATTTTCGTGGTTGACGCTCAAGCTGCGTTGAAATGCACCAATCGCATCTTCGTAGCGATGCAGTTTCGAATACGTCCTTGCCAATCGGTAGAGATCATCTGAATTCTCCTCGTCAATCTCGATCGCCGCTTCGAAGTAGCGGGCCGCTTCAGCGAACTCTTGCAGCTCGTAGAGCGCCGTCCCAAGATTGCTGTGCGCTTTGGAGAAATCGGGATCGAGTTCGATGGCGCGGCGATACGCATCGATAGCCGAGCTATAACGGGCTTGTTCGAAAAGCAAGTTGGCCAGGTTGAAGTGCGTCTCGGCACAATGGGGCGACAACTCAATTGCCCTGAGATAGTGAAAAAGGGCAGACCCGAGCTGATCAGCGACGTGCAGGGCATGTGCCAGGTTATAGTGCAATAGAAAACAATCTGGGTTTGTATTGACGGCACACTGATAGACGGCAATCGCCTCGTCAACACGTCCTAGCTGTTGCAAAACGGTCCCCAGATTGTTGGCGGCCCGGTACGAACTTGGATCATCCGCCAACACTCGTCGATAAAGTTCCTCCGCCTCCTGCAAAGCTCCTGTCTCGTGTCGCTGTTTGGCCATTTCGAATGTCGCGTCGGTCACGTTTACCTCGCAGCTGTATCTCGGCGGATCGACCGGGTAGCTCGATCTTCAGGGTTCCTAGTCATACTGTAACGATTATTTGTCTTAATTCGTTTTTCACGTTTGTTCGATACCGCAGGTTAGTGGATCACAGCACCAACGAGGCATCGTCGCGTAAACGGGTGGTAAGTTTAACTAACCACCATGGTCGGCCTAGTCCATCCCACCAGTCGCCGACCACCACCTACCTGCGATCCCACCGAGGTAATGTCCATGACACGCACGCAACAGAACCGCGCATTCCAAGTGGAAACGCCTCTCGGTAAGGACGTGCTCCTGTTCTATCGCCTGTCTGGCACCGAAAAGCTCGGTGCACTGTTCGAATTCCAACTCGAAGTTCTTAGTGAAAACCACAGCATCAACCCGGACGAGCTGCTGGGACGCAGCGTGACGGCGAGTGTGGAAATCGATAGCGATAAAACTCGCTATTTCAACGGGCTCGCGACCACATTTATTCAGGACGGTTGCATCGGCGACCTGGCTCGATATCGGATCGCCGTCCGCCCGTGGCTGTGGCTGTTAACCCGCACGGCTGACTGCCGTATCTTCCAGAATAAATCAGTTCCAGAAATTGTCACGGAGGTATTTAAACAAAAGGGCTTTACGGACGTAAAAAAATCGCTCAACGGCACGTATGCCAAGCGAGAATACTGCGTCCAGTATTCGGAAACGGACTTTGATTTTGCCAGTCGGCTGCTTGAATCCGAGGGAATTTACTACTATTTCGCGCACGAGAAGGGAAAACACACGTTGGTATTGGCCGACGGACGCGGCTCGCACCAGACCGTATCGGGCTACGACAAAGTCCCCTATTTCCCCCCCGGAGGGACGGTCCGCAGGGAGCGAGACCACATCGACAGCTGGAGTTTTTCGCGAGAAGTACAACCGGGGACCTTTGCTACCACGGACTTCGACTTCACGCGTCCCAAGGCCGACTTGCAAGTCAAATCGTCGGTCAAACGCAACCATGCCCAATCGGCATTCGAGGTGTTCAACTACCCCGGCGGCTATCTCGAAACGAAAGATGGTGAAGGGATCGTACGGGCTCGGATCGAGCAATACCATTCCCATTTTGAGCAATCGGTCGGCACCGGAAACGCGCGCGGCCTGGCCACCGGCTCCCTCTTCAAGCTAGAAAAATTTCCAAGGCAGGATCAGAATTCCGAGTACCTGCTAACGTCGGTGACGTACAACATCGAATCCGATAGCTATCAATCATCCGGCGGCGGCGGCGAC
>JAGQPD010001200.1 GCA_020426865.1 Planctomycetales bacterium | reverse complement strand
CGGCTTTTTGTAGCTGCGCAAGTGCCCGTTTCTGTCGGCCGCGTGTCGAGCGGGAGCCGCCAGCCAGGTGTGGCCAACCAACGCTAATCCAAGTTAACAAAAACGCGACCGGCGGTACCAGCAACAGAAACGCTTCCAGAACAGGACGTTCGTCCGAGTGTGACTCGAGCACGGAGAGATGTCGATGAAATGCCAAATCCGGAACAACTGTCTGTCCGCTTCGTTCGACGGGATGTTGTTTGCCCGACGACGTCGATGTCGAATTCGCGTAGGCACCGCCCGATGGTTGGTTGGTGATGACGTCGTCTAAGGCCAGTTGGTCTGACTCGGCGACCGTGATCGATATCGGGCTGGTGTGGACCGTCGCGAACCGCTTCGTCTCGGGATCAAAAAATGAGAACGGGATCGGAGGGATGGCGGTGATACCTGACCGCCGTGGCCGTAGCGAGGTGGAAAACATTTTCAAATCGTCGCGAACGATACCGGCCAGTGGTTCGTCGCTGACCAGGAAGTCCTTGGTCAGCTCGGGTATTTCTGAAAGCGGTGGCGCCTGAACCAGGTCCATTGGGCCGTCGCCCTGGACGCCGAAATACAGTGTGATTGGTTCGCCAGCACTGACATTCGTCGGTTTGGCCTGTGCCGATACCTGGTAACGCCCAACAGCGCCCCGGTAATCGACGGGCCGCCCCGCCTCAGGTATCGGAAGTACGCCGGTGGCAGCAACCGCTGCCACGGCACTTATGGGCCGGGCTGCGGTGACACGTAATCGCGGTCCGAACATCGATTGCATTTCGTCCGGAACGCTGCTACGAAATGGGCTGTCGAGAAAGGAATCAAACGGGTCGCGAGATCGTTCCACCTTCGTCGGATAATCTACGACGATCGTCACATCGCTTCCGTCCAACTGTCCAGGCCGCTTGGGATAGACGTTCGTTTCGATTTCATACAAGTAGTAGGTCTGTTGCCTTCCGTTATCCCCTTCGCGAGTTACAGTATTGCCAGCCGGCCGCTGATTGCGATCGGCTAACTCGGCGACTGCCTTGTCGAACATTCCCCAATTCGTTCGATCCTTATTCACCATTCGCCACATATCCGCCTCGGACAACGTGATGTTGCGGCGAGCGTCACTGTAAGGCTTGAGCCATATTCGTAGTGTCAAGGGCATAGCTTGACCGACGTAAATGTGTTCTTCCTTGCCTGCAATCTCGACCGCCAGCAGATCGCCCGTTACGCTTTGCGTCGCCCGGAAACTCAACTTGCGTGTGTAAAACGTCTTTCCATCGGCGTGCACGGCGATGGGCGGCACGACGAACATACCCTCACGCCGCGGCACCAATCGCCACGCATGCGTTAAGGTCGTTTCCTCGTAAACGCGACCATTGACGATTGATGTGAATTGTCGCTGACTTGGTGTGCCCACCGATACGACCTCGACACCATCGATCTTTGGAACAACCGGCGGCATATGCTCTTTTACGTTCGCCACGTCGATCCTAAATAGAATCGGGCTGTCGACGTACGTGTCCTCAGAGCTAATCGAAGCGGCGACCTCCGCCCCATGGACCGGCCGAGCTATCGCCGCTGCTGTGAGCAAAAGCACGATGTTGAACCCTACTGTCAGGCGAGTTGTCATATTAGCACCTTACCAATCCTTGTCACCTGGAATGTACCGGCTTCGCGCCTGCCGTTGCTTCTGCAAACGACGTAGTAGCTCGCGGTCCCGCACCGACTGCAATAGCTTCATCGCCTCCTCGCGTGTCATGGTGATCTCGCGACCAGCCGGGTAGTCCTCCTCAGCATCGCTCGTCGGGTCGACCTGCGATTTCGCCGCCTCGCCCTCTTCCTCACCCTCGTCCTGTTGCTGTTGGTCTTGTTGCTGTTGGTCTTGTTG
>JAGQPD010001199.1 GCA_020426865.1 Planctomycetales bacterium | reverse complement strand
TTCTGAAAAACTCGCACTCCGGGCGCCTAGTATCAGGAACGTACGGTCAGTCGTCAATTCGCTATTGAGTCAAGACGTAGATTTTATCGCAAATCTTACAACTGCAATTGATCCGCAATGATGACGCCGATCGATGCCGTCTCACCATCGGCCAACACCACGCCCACAAGATCACCATCGCTGGCAGAAAGGGCACAGCCACCGTGCCACTGCGGTCCGACAGAAAGTGGCGGAGAAATCGTCCATTGACCTTCGGTTGGCTGCAAATGACTCTTGGATACGGGAATCGTGGATTGCCCGGGGCCAGCGACGAGCAGTAAATCTTCGGTGTTGAGGGGAGCTCGTACGCGGCTGAGTTCCCAACGGGGAAAGTCGAGCGGCAATTCAAATTCTCGCAAATGGCGCCGCCTCACCCGGCCAGAGGATGCGATCGAGGCTCCTCCGTTGTTGGCGTCCCCGGCTAATTCTTCGTAGCGTTTGCCCGCCACTTCAAACCACGACCCTGCTAGCGGTGCGACAACGTCCGCAGGCCCCAAGATGCTGCCATCGTCCAAGGGAACCACCCAACCATAGTGCGTGGACGAACGATAGATGCCAAACCGCCTTCTTTCGGTTCGGGCTGCTGCCCGCAGTAATTCGGGAACATCGCCCGCTTGCCTTGTTGGCAAACCAAACGACATGCGTGGCGCCCACTGGAGCCACCGTTCCTCCGGGCGTAATGCCATAGGGAATCGTTCACCTTTGGTCACCCGATTGCCCGGTGGATCGGGTGTCGCCATGGCGACACCCCCCGCGGCAATCGTCGACAGCGTCTCAATATCCATATCGATCCCGCGCCAACCGAGCCGAAAATCGATTCCGCTGACACTCCAGAACACCGAGTTCTTGCGCACGATACTTTCATATTCCGGCTTGATACCAACCCGAGCTTCCACGTTTGTGGTGTCGCGCGCCAGGCCTACCGACAACACTTGTCCCACTTCAACGCCTCGGTACGTAAGTGGTGCTCCGGCCTGCAATCCGGCCCGTTCGGGAGAGACAAGGAGGATTGTCAGTCCGGCATCTACATCTTCGGCAACCGCGATGGGCTCTTCCAATCCCACAAAATGGTGTGACACAGGCAAGGAATCACCTGCGGGACGAACGGCCAAATGTCGACCACCTACAATCGTCTCCAAACCGCTCACATTTCCGACTCGGACCTGCGGTCGCTCGATCCAAAATTGGCTTCCTTCGCGTGCCAGTCCGGCCGCCGCCTCAGCCAGTTGCACCGCAACTTCGACGTTCCGCAAGTCATCCGATAGCCCGATCCCCACTACCTCTCCCACGATGATACCACGATGTTTGAGTGGATCGCCAACCTGTAAGCCACGTCCATCCGCAAACGTGATCGTAATCTGCGCAGGTGCGGGTGCCAGCAACGTTTGCGGCGCAGCGACACCCTCGAACGCATAAACCCGCGGACCGTCGGTCGGTCCCGGTTGTACTCCAACGTACTTGGGTCCCATCACCGTATCCAATCCCTCGACACGCGATAAGCTCAACCGTGGTCGCTCAATCCAAAACCGCGTCCCTTCGCGGGCTAAAGACGAAGCGCTGCTGTTGAGCTCTAGTCGCACAAGGATCTCGCGCATGTCGGGACCAAGCTCGACACTCTTGACCACGCCGATGTCAATTCCGCGATAACGTACCGCGTCACCGGCCTGCAAACCGTATCCATCCGTGAACGTCACTTCCACCGTTGGACCGACGGGACGCCACTGAACCGCAACCAAGACCAAAGAGAATACCACACACAGTGCCGTCACGACCCATAAACGCGATAGCGACCGTGTTGACGTCAGCGAGCGAACGGGTCGTGTGTGTGCCACAGGCACGTCGTCGCAAGAACCAGATTGCGAGTGCTCATTCATATTCGGCGTTCCTCAACCTCGTCCCAAATCAGATGGGGATCGAAGCTAAGCGATGCCACCATGCTGGCCACGACACACAATACAAATGCCACAACCGCCGACCCCAAATGAAACTGGACGAGATTGCCCAACTTGACCAACGTCACTAAAAACGCCAGCAACATCACATCCATCATGCTCCATTTTCCCAAGTGCTCGACGATCCGATAGGTCCACGATCGATGCCGTCGATTGAGAATCCCCAGCAGGCTTAGCTCCAGTAACAGCACGATTTTGACGATCGGAAAGATAAACGAGAATAGCAGGACAACGATCCCCACGAACCAGCTTCCATGAAGAATTAGTTCGAACGTGCCGACCAATAGGCTGGAATGATGATGATGTCCCAAGCGTTCGATTTCCACGATCGGCAACAGCACGGCCGGCCAGAACAGCACGAATGCGGCCGTTGCAGCCGCGGCAGTGCGGTTGGCAGCCAGTGCTCGGTCCGCCGGACGGTGGATCGTCGCTCCACAACGGACACACATCGCGACTTCCCCCGCAGTTGTCGCCGGTAGCCGATGGATCAATCCACAACAATGGCAAGCCTTCAATAACGGCATGGCCGCATCCCCTTGGGACGATCGTCACGCAATCGCTTATGGCCCTTGTTCTAGCAACTGTTTGAGTTGCTGCAAAGGACTTGTGGCATTACCTTGCGGTGTCTTGGTCAGGTCCCAGGCTAAAAGCCATTCGGTAGATTGCGACTGCAGACCGAAATCGTCCTTGAGTCGACGCTGGAAGTCCGGCATATGAGCCGCACCGTAGAAAATGGCCAACTTCTGCTTGCCTTTCGCCAATTGAGATTGAAGCACTCGCACCGCTGCCGCGTTGCGATCTTGGACCAGCATCTTATTGAGTGTCGGGCCTAGACCAGCTTCTAACATCCCCGATTCGGCGAATTGTTCGGCAAGCATCGTCTTCACCCGTTTGGGTGCGGCCGGATCGCCAAGCAACGAGAAGAGATCAACGTCGATCTTGTTGCCTTGTGCCTGCTGCTGTTGAGCCTGCAGGTTGGCTTGCCGCATCGCTTCCGCCGTAGCGCTCAAGAATATCGTAAACGGAGTATCGCCGCGTTCTTTCATCGCCTTTCCAATGGCTTCTGGCGACATGTCGGCGTGCACAAAATTGGCTCCGGTATAGTCGACGCATTCTAATTGGGACGACAACTGCAGAAAGTCCTTGGACATGTCTTGGAGCATCGAAACCGGGTTGCCGCTCCGCTGGCCACCGCCGGCGGGAACCCGGGTTCCCGCCGGGGCGACCAATTCGTAAAGCACAGCATCGTAATCGGCAAATCGCTGGTTCAAGGTGTCGTAATACTCCCGTTCGCCAATGTGAACCGCACTCACCAAATCCACAACTGCGCCACCTTCGGGAGCCTGAAAGCGGACGACCGCCACTTCCATGCGCAACGGGGTCCCCGCATCGTCCCGCACGAGCCGGATAAACCGCGCCGGCTCATCCACCGGATCGCGTTCCCCGTCCTTGGGGTCCTTCGACTTCGTTGCCCCCTCGCCGGCAGGCTCTTGCGCTCGACAAGGTATCGCCGGTGCGATCAGCACCGAATAAACGGAAAGCAGCAGCATCGGGATGCAACAGCAAGTCCAGTAGGATTGGCTCGATTTCATGGACGCTCCTTTCGAGGAAGTACCAGGCAACACGCAATGGCGACGGCAGATTTCTAACTACCGCGCCGCGCATGCCGTATTATATACGATCAATGCTCGGGGCACCCGCGCCGATCTCAACGTGAACGCGAATGCGAGACAGCGGCCTCCAACTAGATGTTTCGCTTTTCAGCGTCGGATATCGAAACGATGACGGTTCGATTCCGGAAAATTTCGTATCGGCTCCGCACCACATGCGCGACCCAATCGGAATTCGGTATTGCCCCGTTCTCCCCCACAGGGAGCCGCGCAGAACGCGAGACATGACTATGTCAAGTTTTTCCGCAGCTCCTTATGGAGGACAAGGATGGGAGTGCGGGAGGAAGAAGCGGGACCAGTGCCAATTGCGCAACACCGTCCACCCGCCAAATCGGCCTTCAACAACATCTTTGACAGGCCACGCTGATGGACAGTTGGTGTTACCCAGCTGGAAAGTTAAAACGCTGGAAAGTTAAAAAGTTGCCCCAGCTGGAAAGTCACCCAGACATCCCAGCTGGAACGAACGTGGCGAGGCCCTAATCCCACCACCACTGGCCGTCCTGCAGAGCCTTGATGTCGATGCCGTTCTGCAACTGTCCCAGCTGGCCGTTATCGTCGGCCATAACATTGTCAGTCGACAACGCTTTCGTGGGCTGGATGTTCACGCCGCCACCAATCGGGGTCATCAGGCGATTCCCTTTCCAGATCACGTTTACCGCCGTCTCGACTTGAGTCGGAGCGGTGTAGGATTCGACGGGATAGGCCTTTTCGTCAGCAAACACGGACATCTTCCACCCCGCCTTGCCGAACCAGTCTTGTTCGTGAATGTACGCAGCGGCGATCGACAGGTCGATCAGATTCCGCAGCTGACCAAACACGGGACTGCGTCGCGCAAGCTCCGGATACTTTTCCGTAAAGGCTTTAACGAACAGCTGACTGGCTCGGTCCACCAACGATGACTCAACCCGGCTGCCATCGCCTTGAACCAATTCGTTTTCGTTGATCAGTTTCACACCCTCGCCGACCAATTCCATCGCATGACGGTCATCGCTGACACGCACGGTTTCGTAATTCGGTGTGAAGTACCAACGTTGCATCCCGTTGGCCGTCGCCGACCGTGGACTGGCCTTCGAAACGTAACTCGGAATGTTGACCGGCGGTTGCTCCAGTCCGATCCCGATCAGCTTCATGCGATAGTCGGCCTCGACGAGCACCTGCGCAAAATGGGTCTTCGGCGAAACACCGCGAATAGTCACGGTGTGCAGCCCTAGGCTGTCTCGCATTCCCTGGGCGATCGCGCGGCTGTCGCGCAATGCGGCGGAACCAGGTAGACTCTGCCAAAACTCCTGCATCTGCCGTAGTCCTTCCTGAGTTGGATCGATCGAGCAGGAAATGACCCGAATGCCCTCCGCTTGCGGCGCATAAGCTCGCAATGCCACAATCAGGTCTTGCAACTCA
>JAGQPD010001198.1 GCA_020426865.1 Planctomycetales bacterium | reverse complement strand
ACAATCCTGTCGACATCTCAGCCCTCACGTTCTAAGCCACGTTCTAAGCCAGCCTTCCGTCGCGAACGCGGAGTGAGGAGCTACCGTAATTGAGAGGATTGACAACCAACTCACGCGAGTAGACAATCGTAGATTCCTTTGTATACCCTGCACGTGTCGACCTTTGTCGCGACACAACTCGCATCCCTGCGTGGCACGCGGTGGTTCAAGTATTGAGGAGGCCCACTCATGGTTTCAAATCGGCGGTACCTCGCGTTGGTGGCAATATGGTGCTTCTGCCAACCACAGATTGCGCGGTGCGAGTCAATTGTTGGGCTATTCAGTACCGGCGTTGACGATGTTGGCAAAGTTCTTCTTGATGGCCAGGTCGACTTGCACTACGAGATCGACGGCGGTTTCTTGCCGTCCTATGCCATCGCAAAGGCACCCGCGTGGGCCGAACCGCCGGCGAACGCCTCTTGGATTGGCCCCTCCAGTTCAACGGAAAACGACCCGGTCCGTACCTATTCTTATACAACATCGTTTATACTGAATGGGTTCGATCCAGACACAGCCACCATCACTGGCAATTGGGCGACAGACAACGACGCCCACATCTACCTCAACGGCCTCTACACTGGAAATTCCAAGGACATTTTCGGCTACGAGACGCTTGCCCCTTTTAGTATTACAAAGGGATTTGTTCCAGGCCTCAACGTGTTAGAAATTCGCGTCAACAACTATCCAAGCGCCAGAGATAACCCGACAGCTCTGTTGTTATCGGACGTCGAAGGTCATGCCGCGCCTGTTCCTGAGCCGCACAGTTGGAGCCTGTTATTGGCAAGTATCACTGCGTTAACTTGGCGACGCGGATGTGCATCGAATGCTTGATGGTTCGAGGTATTCGAGCAAGTGGCGCAGGCACGCTATCCAGAGCGGGGAGATGTGCGGGCAGACCCTATGCCGGTGCATTTTTTTGCTTTTGCCGTGCTCGCAGCGATACGAATCTGGAATCGAACGCTTGAATACGTTCGCTGGTTCGAACGACAACATAGTCCTCTCGAACGGACACGTCGCATTGCGATCATCATTAATGCAACGTGTCACGCATCGTCGCAACTACGACACCAAAGAGTACTGCGGCGCTAACCGCAAGAAGTCCGTCACGCAGAGCGAATTGGCGTGTTGGATCATCAATGAAGCACCGGTGTCTAAGGACGCCGACGTGACGGTGCTTTTGGATCCCAACCGCAACTACTCCACCAGCAGCCATCTGCGCGCGCCTACGAAAGAAGGCACACCGGTGATCACGTCCACGTTGGACTGGCCTGAAGATGAGTTCGCTACGTTAGAGCTCGATGTGAAAAGCGAGAAGCTTGCCTTGTTTCGTCGACGGCATGTCGACAACCTTCGCGTGAAAAAGACAATTCGACGATATGTGGTCGCTACGCGCCCCGCAGACGTTTCCAAACTGGAAAACTGTCTGATCGTGGCGTCGTATATAGAAGATCCCACCATCGAACTCGTCGAGGGTGAATCGCCAATCTGCAGTGCCCATCGAGCAAAGATGGTCGAGCGACGACAAAATGGACAAGAAGATGCCCAGCCGCTGGCATGGCTGTGTGCTCGCCTGCACGCACACAACTCTTTCGGCGCGTGAGGTGGTAGAGCGATACATGGACCTGCTAATGACGGTATTTCTGTCATTGGAAAAGCAGCGTCTTGATGACTTGATTGCCGAGACACATGGCCGATACTTCATGATCCAAAGAATCATTGGCGGATCACCGATCGGGTGCGAAGATTCGAAGCCTGGACGCAGCGTTTCAACGTGAATTACATCGAGCAACGTCGGAAAACTAGGAGCGGACGGCAAGCACTTCTACGACGACTAGCCGAGGCCCCCTTTCACTTTGTGTCAACAACGTAATGCTGTGGATTGAATTCCTCCAGAGGCAATAAGTGTTCAAAGTCTAAGCGATAGTAGTAGTGTGTCTTGATCGAGTCTCCCCGTTCAACGGTGCGAATCGCATGTGTCGGAAACCAGATCTTGCTTGGGGTTTGCACGGCTTTGATAATCTCGAAAGTATCCGCTGTCCCATCCCACAGTGTTTGCGATTCGTGAATCACAAGATGGCCGCGTGTCGGATCGACCCGTTTGCGAGTCTCCATGATTGTGGTTGCTAGGAATTCGCCACGGCCCTCTACGATGGGCAGTAGATTCCTGATGCATAACTCAAGCTGTGAGTTTCCGTGTACGTCGCCGACAAGTTCGCAAACATGGCCGCGTGCGCCGATATCCGCGATCGTTCTGGCAACAACATGTGGCGTCACGTTCCGGTACGGGATGATGTCGGCTTCGAAAGTATTAGCAGCTCGAATCCGATACGCGTTTCCATCGCTCTGCCCCTCGAACGTCGTCTTCTTCCGACCGTTTGCCAGTGACAGGGGACGCCACGACACCAGTTGTGGGTTGTCCATAATCAACGTCGCAACCTCTTCAGGCGGCTTCCCCTGCAACGGCGGGAGAAGCGAGTTGGCGTTTTGCTTCACCAGCACCGAGTTATCTCGCTTACCAACCAACGATACATCTCCGGGTCCGTAGTGGAACACGTCTGGATGGCTAGTTGTGACGACGACGGCACGATAAGAATCAAAACGATCGATCGCATCGGAGATCTGCGACGCCACCTGCTTGATTTCGGCAGAGGGAACGGAATCGCATAGGTTAATCGACCGGTCGACACCGAGTTCATAAATACTGGCAGGACTATGGTCTGGATACTCCCACTTCTCTTGAAACGTTCTCGTCTCGTTTCCACGACGAATGACGACTTTGGAGCTCTGCGGTAAACCAGACTCATTGAGCAGCGAGACCTCTGCCTGAATCTTCGTCGCACGTTGGCGATCGACTGCCTCAATTACCAGGCGGGAGCCCGAGGCATCGGACAGCAGCTTGGATTCGGTTATCTCCATTCCTGGTCGTTTGGAGATGGCCTTTCCTTTTGCCAGTTCGACGAACATCTGCACCAAATCAACTGACAGTGGCGAACCGGGCTGACTGGACGGAAACCGAACGAGCATCCCACTTTTTCGATGAAAGGTGTCGACCGTCCCCTGCTGGGCGTTTCGGTAAGTAATCCGTTCGGAATCCACCCTTGCCGTGGCATCCAAGTCGAGCATGTTCCAGGATTCGACGGGCTTGTCCCCTTCCAGTCGCGTGCGTTTGATGCACGGTTTGCCTTGTATCGCGTTGGCAATTCGATCGACCGCGTAGGACGTGCGAAGGTCAAATGCAGCGTATCGAGCCAGCATCGCGACAGCAAGTGTGGCTGCAATCCGCAGGCTCCATTTCGCCAGATCGTAGCGACG
>JAGQPD010001197.1 GCA_020426865.1 Planctomycetales bacterium | reverse complement strand
TCGAGAAAAAGCCGCTCAACCATTTTTACCCCGGCACGAGTGTCCTGTCATTCGGCACGGCCGGCTGTAATCTGGGCTGCAAATTCTGTCAGAATTGGTCGATATCGAAGTCGAAAGAAGTTGAGCGGGCCAGCCAATGGGCCGAGGCCCAGCAGGTGGCGCGGGCGGCGGTGGAGCTTGGCTGCCATAGCGTTGCCTTCACCTACAACGACCCGGTAATCTGGGCGGAATATGCCATCGACGTCGCGCGGGCCTGTCACGCCAAGCAGATCAAGACGGTAGCCGTCACGGCCGGGTACATCAGCCCGGTAGCACGCCGCGAATTCTTCGCAGAGATGGATGCCGCCAACGTCGATCTGAAGGCGTTCACGGAGGACTTTTATCAGCACCTCACGCTATCGCATCTTCAGCCGGTACTCGATACGCTGCTATGGCTGAAACGCGAGACCGACGTTTGGTTTGAGATTACGAATCTCATTATTCCTCAGGCGAACGATGACGACGACGAACTCCGGCGGATGTGCGATTGGATTGTCAAGCATTTGGGAACGGACGTGCCGGTGCATTTTTCCGCGTTCCATCCCGACTTTCGGTTGCGAGATCGTGGGGCAACGCCCCCCGAGACACTCATCCGTGCCCACGAGATCGCCTGCCAGGCGGGGATCCAATTTCCCTTTGTCGGGAATGTGTACGACGCCCAGCGACAGAACACCTATTGCCCGAGTTGCGGCGGCCTGTTGATCCAGCGCGATTGGTACGACCTGGGGCAGTACCACTTGCGGGGAAATTGCTGTACCCATTGTGGGTATTCGGTGGCTGGTCGATTTGGCGAGCAGCCGGGGACGTGGGGACGGAAACGGATGGCGGTAGACATCGAGCGATACGGTAATACAGGGAGCACGGTCGGAGTGAGCACGACACAATCAGCGACATCATTATCACAACCTCAGCGTGACGCATTACTCTTGGCGGCCAGCCAGTTCGTATCTGGGACGATTGCGGGATGGCAGACGCGGTTGAGTGACGCGACGCTGGCCGGAGTGGCTGACCAGCAAGTGGAAGGGATGTTCTTATCGATCAAGCGTCAGGGACACCTGCGGGCATGTTGTGGGTTCTTGGGGCAATCGCATCGAGTGGTCGATGCGTTGCGCGAATCGGCGTGCACGTCGGCCGCGCGCGATACGCGGTTGCCACCGATATCGGCCAGCGAACTGCCGTATCTGGATTTGCAGATTTGGTTATTGCACGGCCGGCAGGTCGTGACGGCGATAGGGCAGCAGCGTGCCGAGTCGGTAGTGATTGGCAGGCATGGTCTGCAGATTGTGGCGGGCCAATCGCGAGGACTGTTGCTGCCGGGGGTTGCGGTAGACATGAATCTGTCATCCGTTGCCTTTCTACAACAGGTCTGCCTAAAAGCCGGATTGCCGCCGCACAGTTGGAAGGAACCCGAGGTAACGTTGTATACGTTTGAGGGGACGGTGGTGGAGGGTGGATTCTGTCGCGAGGCGTTGATCGGTGGGGACGCGGAGCCGGCGCGGTTATTCAGCAATGAGCACGTGGAATTGATCCGGCAATTCACGTTGCATAATTTGCGGGCGCTTGTGATGGGTGGAACACCGAACTACTATTTGCCGAACGTTCCGGACGCGACGGTGCAGGGGTTGGTATTGAGTGTCTATCCGGAGGGGCGAGCGGAACCGTTGCGTTGGTATCAATGGTCGATTCGCCCGGGGATTCCTTGCCAGGCTACGTTGGCTCAGTTGACTCAAGTGGCCGCTCGACAGTTGGCCGACGACGGGGCACGAACGTTACGCTTGGGGGGCGATGCCGTTCAAATCGCGATTTTCTATGATTCGGCGTTGCATGGAACGGTCAGCGACGTGGATTTGCGGGGGATGGATCCGGCACGTCGCGCGATTTTGGTGCAGGAGGGAAATCGATCGGCATGTGTTTTTGATCCGCAGATGTCGGCGGCGACGATCGTCGAAGCGGCGGCCAGCTCGGCTGCGGTATCGGTGCCGGCAGCGGCACGCGTTATGAGTCTATTGGCAGCGTCCAGTGACAAGGCGGTGACAATTGCCACGGGGGTGGATGCCGTGGCGGGGCCAGAGACTCGGCGGCCGGCCGTGGCCGGCAGTTTTTATCCGGGGGACGCCGAGGGAGTGCGACGAGAATTGGATCGGCTGTTGGGGGAGAATACTGAGGGAGCCGAGCCGGCTCGCTGCTGGCCGGCGGCGTTGGTGCCGCACGCCGGCTGGCGGTTCTCCGGACAGTTGGCGGCTCGCGTGATGCAGCGAGTTGAGTGGCCAGAGACGGTGATCGTTATCGGCCCAAAGCATACCTCCGCCGGCCTGCCGTATGCTGTCGCGCCTTGCCAGCGGTGGGAGCTTCCTGGTGTCGATGTACTGTCAGACATAGATATGGCACAGCGGCTGGTGCGGACGATCCGGGGTTGGCAGTTCGACGCGGCGGCGCATGAACGGGAGCATGGGATCGAAGTCGAACTACCGATCTTATCCCGAGTGGCACCTGGAGCGCGCGTTGTCGGAGTCGCATTGGGGCCGGCCGATTGGGAGGTCTGTCAGCGGATGGGCGACGACTTGGCGTCGCTGCTGGCAGCACACGATGCGCCGATCGGCTTGATGATCAGTAGCGATATGAATCACTTTGCGACGGACGTCGAGAATCGGCGTTTGGACACGATGGCATTAGAGGCCCTGGAGACACTTGAGCCGGAGCGATTGTACCGCGTGGCGCGGGAGAACCATATCAGCATGTGTGGGTTAGTGCCGGCGGTGATCGTGATGCATGCTTTACGCAAGCTTGGGAGGTTGCAGCGGGTCGAACGCGTGGGATACGGGACGAGTGCCGATGTGACAGGCGACACATCACGCGTGGTCGGCTACGCGGGATTGTTGTTGGGAACCGGCACATAGCTCCAGCCGTGTCCCAAGCGCCGTCGGCGGGCAGGCGATGGCCAAGGCGGGTAAGAAGGCCAAAGCGGTTGGACACGGCGGAG
>JAGQPD010001196.1 GCA_020426865.1 Planctomycetales bacterium | reverse complement strand
ATTCGACAATGTCAGCGTCGACTTGGGTAGTATCTACCGCGACTTTGTTGATCCATTGATCACCAACCTGCAGGATAGCCTGCGGCCCATCAAGCCGGTTGTTGATTTTCTGACACAACCACTTCCGGTGATCAGTGATCTGTATGAAATGGCCGGTCTTGGGCCGCAAACCGTTGTCTCGCTCGCCGGCTACGGGCCGAATAGCTCTCTCGTCCGCACCCTCAATATCGTTGATGCCGTGCTTGACTATACGGGGCCGAACAGCTCCAACGTCGACGGGCCGGAGGCTCTCTTCAGTTTTGAAGTATCCAAGACGGGCGTTGATCCTCAGACGGCGGCGAACCGCGAAGAGGCGGTGCGTAATAATCTGAAAAAACTCGACGAAGGTGGACTGCGGTTTGAACTGGCCGAAAAACACCAGGACCCCGACAAGCACCGCGATTGGCAGACGAGTCTCTCCTGGAAGAGCCAGTTCGATGGCAGCATTGACCTGCCATTCCTCACCGACTTCGAAACGCTTGCTGGGCTATTACTCGGTGACACTCAGAGCGAGATGTTTACATTCGACGTTAATGCTTCGTTCGGTTTCGACGTGACTGTTGACGTGCCGATCGTGCCGTTGTTGAACCTGGCATCGCTGACTGGTCGCATCAGCTTTGCACTCGATTTGGATCTCGACGGCGGCTACGATGCCACGGGTATCAAACGTCTGACGGACGCGGCCGATTTTTCCTCCGAAGCGGCGTTGCGTTCGAGCCTGAGTCGCCAAGACTCAATGTTGCTCGCCGGCTTCTACCTGGACGACCACAATTCCGACTCCAACAGCGATCATGGTCGACTTGACGCACCAGAAGCAACCTTCACCGTTGAAATGGGCGCCGGCCTGAAGGCTGGCATCGACCTGCTACTCATGCAATTTGAACTTGGCGGCGAGATCGTACTGGAAAGCAATCTGAACTTCGACCTGAACGACTTGCCCGAGCCGGAAGCTTGGAGCGGGAACACGCCGCTTTGGAGCAACGTGGTTTGCTATGATCCCAGTTGCACCACAACCAACTCCAGCGAGTGGCAGTACGACGGTCGCGTGCGACTGGCGGAACTGGCGACGATTGTGGATGCCGATCCCGGTGCGATCTTCAACATGGACGGCGCGCTGAAGGCCGGATTCGACGCCACATTGGACGTGAGCGTAATTGGAATTCCCATCATCAGCGAACGTTGGCAACTGCTCCGGATGACTCTGGTCAACGGCAACCTCCATCAACCCAATGACGCCGTCATCATTCACGGCGAAAATCCTCCGGAACTCGCGGTAATCAACAAATCTGGTGTGTTGACGCTACACATGGGAGATGACGCCTGGAAGCGGAATCGTGATGCCTCCGTCACCGACGAAGTGTTTACGGTTCAGTCGTTGGGGACCTCCAAGGATGGTGGCGAGACGGTGATGGTCACGTTCGAGTCCAATGGTGAGACCTATACGCAGTTTTTCCAGGGCGTCACGCGAGTCCGCGCATACGGTGGAACTGGTAATGACACGATTCAGGTGCTCCCCGGGATTGAGGCTGGTGCGTTGATCGTCGGCGGCGACGGCGATGACGTGATTACCTATGGCGGGTCGGGCAAGGCAATTCTCGTCGGCAATGCCGGTAACGATTTTATTACTGGCGGCAGTAATAACGACCGCATTATTGGCTACGATGGCGATGACCATCTCGACGGTGGCGCCGGGAACGATTACATCGTGGGTGGTGCCGGCAACGACAAAATGATTGGTGGCGCTGGTAACGATCAATTGACCGGAAACATAGGGGACGATTTCCTCGACGGTGGAGACGGGGTGGACCGGCTCTATGGCAGCGCCGGCGACGATATTTTGCGTGGCGGCAATGGCACCGACTACGTCTTCGGTCAAGCCGGGAATGACCGGATCCAGTACGGGTTCTTGATTGACGGCGATGCGGCAGTCGACCAAATGCTAGGTGGTCCTCACCGTGATACTGTCGAAATCCTCGGAACCGAAAACGCCGACGTGTTCACTGTCCAGCAATTGTCCAATGGCGTGTTTCGGATTACCAACGCTCAGAACGCCACGTTTCGCTTCCGGTTTCCGGAATCGATCACGGATCGTGACATTGAACAGCTCCGTGTCAGCGGCATGGGCGGCGACGATCACATCGAAGCCATCGGTAACTTTGATGTCAACGTGCTACAACTCGACGGCGGCGAAGGGGACGATACACTGATCGGTGCCGAAAGTCGCAATGAATTGCTGGGTGGGGCCGGCGACGACATGCTCATCGGCGGTAGCAGTCGAGATATCCTTCGTGGTGGTGATGGAAGCGATACGCTGCGAGGTGGTGGATCGAACGACGCGCTGTACGGCGATGATGGGGATGATGATCTCAACGGCGAGGAAGGTACCGACGTTTCGCGAGGAGGCAATGGTAACGATACGATCGATGCTGGTGTCGGACTACTGGGCGACATGATCTACGGAGACGCCGGCGATGACACCTTAAATGGCGGCGACGGTGTCGATATCATCTTCGGTGGCATGGGCAACGATACGATCCACGGCGGCGCCCTTGGCGATACGCTGATCGGTGACGAAGGGGACGACTATATTGTTGGTGGCACCGGACGTGACTTCATCTTCGGCGGTGACGGTAACGATCAGCTATTTGCCCTCAGCGCGGATAGCCTGGTCGACGCACTCGAAGCGACCGACGACTGGCGCGAAGTGTATTCGAAGCTCCTCGAACGCGAAAACGACATCATCAACGTGGAGAGCCCCGGTAACCAAAGTGAGATAAACGAC
>JAGQPD010001195.1 GCA_020426865.1 Planctomycetales bacterium | reverse complement strand
CATATCGAGATAGATCCGCCGCAGCAGGGTGACGCGATCGGCGGTCGAAGACGGGGATAGCTCGTGGTCACGCAACGTGCCGAAGATATATCCGTCCAGACCATTGTAAACCCACGGATCGGCGGCCGCGGGGGGACGGCGATCGATGACCGGCTGAAGCGACCAGTGATCGGATGCAAGTGTTTGATCTAGGTTGTCGTCGCCTGCTGCGGAATCGGGCCAGCGGGCGCCTTGATCGATCCAGCGTTTGATGAGGGCAACCTGCTGACGGGAAAGTGCCCGAGATTCTTCGGGCGGTGGCATCCTCATGCCATTTTCGTCTTGCCCCGAAATATACCGATAGAGTGGACTTGCGTCGCTGTCCCCAGGCACAATGGGCGGTTCGCCGAGATCACCCGCCGCTAGTGCGAGTCTTCGCACGTCAAGTCGATAGTTGCTCTCCTGAAGCTGGACACCGTGGCATGGCTGACAGTGTTGAGACAAAATTGGCTGGATGTCGCCCACAAAGTCGACCTTGTCCGTCGTGTGGTCGGCGGCCCACACGGTTGCTCGTAATCCAATCTGATCGGAACCAATATCGGCAGCTCGGGCAACAAGCAACGCGGCGAATATCAAACCGGCACCGCGTGCGGCGAAGGGGCGATAAGTATTCCGGTGGCTGC
This sequence comes from Planctomycetales bacterium, assembly GCA_020426865.1. Taxonomy (GTDB): domain Bacteria; phylum Planctomycetota; class Planctomycetia; order Pirellulales; family Pirellulaceae; genus JAGQPD01. The sequence continues at coordinate 2,213 of JAGQPD010001195.1, read as the reverse complement.
GTATTTTCATGACTTGGTAGCTCCCTTGGGCTCGGATTGTCAATTGTTCCATGCAACAGCCAGCCATTGCAACACCCAGAAGACTGTTGTTGGGGCAGTTTTCCCGGGTGCGGACGGCTGCGCGATCCGTTAAAATCGCATCTCAGTTGTCCAGTAATATCGTGCTCGATCGTCTCATACTAACGAAGTGCCAGGGATCGCATGACGGGGACTCGTCCCAGGGAGTGATGAAAAATGATCGGTGTCTACGATTTCAGCGGTACAAGGTGGAAAAGATGGCGGCTCTATCTGCTATTGTCGCGTGGCCTGGCACTTTTCCTTTGCTGCGAATTATTCAGCTATTCAACGGCTGCAGAACCCCTTAACGTGTTGTTCCTGATTGCGGACGACTTGAACTGCGATTTGGGTTGCTACGGCAATTCGATCGTAAGAACACCACATATCGATGCGCTTGCCAGGCAGGGCGTGCGGTTTGATCACGCCTATTGTCAGTATCCGCTATGTAGTCCTAGCCGCACTTCGTTTTTGACAGGGCGTCGGCCGAATGCGACACGGATCGTGACCAATCCGCGAGCCGGACGATTTTCGACTGATTATACCGGCACACCCCACTTCCGCGAATTCATCCCGGATACGGTCACCCTGCCTCAGCTGTTTCGACAACACAACTATCAAGTGGCGCGAATCGGTAAGCTCTACCATTATGGGGTTCCAGGTCAGATCGGTACCAGTGGCCTGGACGATTTGCTTTCGTGGGATTTCGTCGTCAATCCGGCGGGACGTGACAAGGCGGAGGAGAATCAGGTTTTTTCCTTGAGGCCAGGTAGCTACGGGGGAACTCTCAGCTGGCACGCAGCGTCGGGTGAGGGATTGGAACAGACCGACGGATTGGTCGCTACGGCGGCGATTAGCTTGTTGGAAGAATATCGCGACAAACCGTTTTTTCTGGCCGTCGGTTTTTACCGGCCCCATACGCCGTACGTGTCTCCTAAGAAATACTTCGACATGTACCCTAGCACATCGATCCACCTGCCGACTCTGTCTCCCGACGACATCGCCCGCAGGCCATCAGCAGCCTATGGCAGTGCCAAAGCGGAGCAGCAGAACATGACAGACGGTTTGCGACAGCAGGCGATACAAGGCTATTGGGCGTCTATCTCGTTTATGGACGCGCAGGTTGGCCGAGTACTCGAGTGCCTCGACCGCTTGGGGTTAAGGGATCGCACCGTCGTGGTGATGACAAGTGACCACGGCTACCATATGTATCAACACGGTCTCTGGCAAAAGATGAGCCTATTCGAGAATTCTGCGCGAGTTCCACTAATCATTTCCGCCCCTGACATGCGTGGTAATGGCCGCGTTACTGAATCACTGACGGAGCTCGTAGACATCTATCCGACCCTGGCGGATTTGTGTGGATTGTCTGCACCTGATTATTTAGACGGAGTGAGTTTGCGGCGAGTTCTTGAGTCGACTGAGATTGCGGTTAAGGATGCTGCATATACGCAAGTCAACCGCGGCAGGCAGGTCGGATATAGCGTACGGACCAATCGCTGGCGGTATACCATTTGGGGGGGCGACGGGGAGGCTGGGCACCAGTTGTACGACATGGAAGCCGACCCGCAAGAAACGAGGAATTTAGCAGATGATCCACAACATGAGGGAACCAGGTCGATGCTGAAAGAAAAACTGAAGGGCTACAAGAATGGAGGCGGCGAGTAGAACCGGTGGCAACGGATCCGCTCGTGAGGATCTCGACTAGGGGACTGCAAAGCTGGGGGCCGAGCGGAACGCCTGACGTCAGGGCGCTGACTCCTCGTTAAGCCCAAAAACTATCGATTTAAAATTCTTTTCGTGATTTTACACTAGATAACACGGCTGGGCTGAATCCAAGAGACTCTATCACCCGCTATCACCCGGAGCCTGGCAAATCGGGGTGGACTGCGCGAATAGGAGCTATACGAAGTATAGGCGGTTTGCCTGCGCGTCATTGAAAACCGTGGCAAACCGGGGCGGGCTGCGAAAATAGGAAATATGCGCAACATAGCGGACTATCTTGCCTACTATTGAATCATAGAGACTCTACATTTTGGCCGAGCGAATAGCGTCAGCAGAAACTATCGGAATTTAGAATTTTTTACGCCACTTTTCAGTTGACAAAATGGCGGCCGGAATCCCAGAGACTCTACCATCCGGAGCTGAACAACCTAGAG
>JAGQPD010001194.1 GCA_020426865.1 Planctomycetales bacterium | reverse complement strand
GGTGCATGCCGAGTTGAAAACGCGATTGAATACTTCGAACAACATGGTGTTATGATGATGCTTGACTGGCGGTCCGAACCGTGCACATCTTCCGTGATGCTATTCGTTGCTATTCTTCGCACCGTCGTTAGACTTGTCTCTCTCGTTTTGTTCCGCCACTTCTTCATCGGTGAGTTTTCGGATTTCGATGTTGCGCAAACCGCCTCGTGTGCGCCAGGTGGAGATTCCGAGCGGTCGTGACAGCAAGACCTCAGCCCGCAATCCGACTTCACGCCCCTTGATATTGCAGTCGACCATTTGTTTGTCGTCAATCCAGGTCGAAATATTCTCAGGCGTTACCCGTACGCGAACGCGGTACCATTTCTCCTTTTCAAAGCGGACGTACTTGGCCGTTTCGTTGTTGGCGGCATCATTCTTATCCAACGTCGACAGCCCCACCACCCCGCCGCTCCAGCCACCAACAATGAAACTGCAATGGCTATCGTTGACCGGAAACGTCAATCCGCAGAAAAAGTCGGTGCCTGCCAGGCGGCGCGCTTCGAGCCGTAACTCGTAGTTCGTCGTTGGCAACGGAGCTTTGCCCGCATACGTAATGCCCGTCATGTCCGACCCGAATTCCAGAATAACCTGTCCGTCCTCGATATAGCATTCTCCTTCGCCGCCAAATTGCGTCCTGTCCCACCCATCGAGCGTCTTGCCATCCCAAAGCGGCGTCCATCTTCCTGCAGCCTCTGCGCTGCCCACCGCTTCGCTCGTCGCCAATTCCGTTCCGCCCTCAGCGTTGTTACCGTTTACGGGTTCGTCCGGACGAGCTATCTGTGCCAGCGGCAAGACGATCATCCACAATGAAAGAACAAGGTACGTTGGCCACGGTTGGAAACACTTTTGAAGCCGAGCTACGATTGTGAGAGACGGTTTTCGGACGATGGAACACATAACTACCTTCCGTATGTTGCGGTCTCCTAGACCTTGTGCCAGCTGCGGTACCAGTCAACGTATTCCGGGATCCCCTCTTCAAAGGTGACCTTCGGTGAGTAATTCAGCAGTCGCGTTGCCTTACCCAGGTCGGCGAACGTGACTGGCAGATCTTCCGCACGGGGCGGATGTTTCTTTACGATCGCCTTCTTGCCGATCGCCGACTCCAACATGGCGATCACCTGCCGAATCTCCACCGGATGGCTGTGTCCCAAATTGATCGCCTGTCCGGCGACGTTCTCCGCGGAAAGTGCGGCGGTCAAGCCGTCGCAGATGTCGCTGACGTGCGTGAAGTCGCGACGAACCGAACCATCGCCATAGAGGGAGAGTGGCTGGCCAGCGATGATCTTTTGGGTAAAAATCGACATTGCCAGGTCGGGCCGCAACCTTGGTCCATAGACGCTGAAAGGTCGCAAACAAACCACGGGAACGCTGTGCAATTGATGATACGTCAATCCCATCAGTTCCGCTGCCCGCTTGGTGGCACCGTACGGACTGGCCGGTATCCCTGGTGGCGCGTCCTCCTGAAACGGTATCGCCGCGCCCAAGCCGTACACGGTGGAGGAGGAAATCAGTAAGAAACGGCTAACAGGATGTTGGCGTGCTGCCTCTAGTAATGCCAATGTTCCCTGGACATTGTTGCGTTGATAAACGTGCGGGCTGGCGACACTGGCATGGACCCCGGCATAGGCGCCCAGATGAACGACCGATTTTACGTTTTCGCGGGCGAATAGATCATGCATTGCCGCTTGATCGCAAAAATCCGCCTCGATCACTTTGACGCCGGGTAAGTCACCAAAGCCGCCAACATTCTTTCGCTTCAATGCCGGATCGTAGTAGTCGTTAAAGTTGTCCA
>JAGQPD010001193.1 GCA_020426865.1 Planctomycetales bacterium | reverse complement strand
CCGATTCTTCTTCGCGTACTCCCACGACGACTCGATCGGGTTTGGTAAAGTCGTCGATCGCCGCGCCTTCCTTGAGGAATTCGGGGTTACTTGCCACACGGCATTCACGTCCCGTAAGCTCCTTCAGTAGCGCCAGTAGCCTGGCATTGGTTCCCACGGGTACGGTGCTCTTCGTGACGATGATCGCGTCGGGCAGCAGATGCGGGGCCATTTGTTTTGCGACAGTCCACAACGCTGACAGGTCCGCGGAGCCATCGTCTCCTTGCGGTGTTCCAACTGCCAGATAGATGATGTTCGCCGTTTTCACCGCAGCAGTCAGGTCGGTGGTAAAACGTAGTCGCTTGGCGGCAATATTCCGGTGGACCAGTTCGGTTAACCCCGGTTCGTAAATCGGGATCTTGCCGTTGTTAAGCGCCTCGATTTTTGCTGCATCAATGTCAATGCAGGTGACACTGTTTCCACTGTCAGCAAAACATGTTCCGGTTACCAAGCCAACGTAGCCGGTGCCTACCACGGAGATCTTCATGTCATCAACCTGTCAATTAAACCAGAATCTCTTGTTGTACGCTGCGATGCAGGGGAATGCCAACCAAACTGCAATTGCTTTTGATCGGGCGAGTCCGATTGTGATGGGCTTGTAGTAGTCGCAGGGGTAATATTGGTAGTCGAATTCGGGGGTGAGATCCGTCACAGGATATCACTCGGCGCCGCTACTATCCGTGTTGTCATCACCCTCTTCGTGATCATCATCGGTTGCCTCGTCGTCGCCGCTTTCCATTTCTTCTTGGTCTGCGGACAGATCTGGGGGCCGTGAAGCGGAACGCTCGGACGGTGACGATTGCGGCGAATGTTCTGTTTCGGCGCTTTCGTCCGTGTCGTCGCGCGGGACCCGTACGACTGCTGCAAGCGTGTCGTCCTCGTCCAGACTCATGATCCGAACGCCCTGAGTATTACGTCCGATGATCGAAATATCGCTGACGCGAATCCGTTGCAACTTGCCGCGGGCGGTCATCATGATGATCTCGTCGTCATCTTCCACCCGGGCAATCGCGGTGACTGGGCCGTTGCGTTTGGTTGTTTTGATATCCCGCAGGCCCTTTCCGCCACGGCGTTGTGTTCGATAGCGGGCTGTTGAACTTTCTGATTCGCCCCCTTCATCCTCCTGATCGGGAACACTTCCGATACCAAAGGGAGTTCGTTTGCCGTAGCCGTTTTCACAGGTCGTCAGCAGCGTCGCCTGAGGATCGACGACCACCATTCCGACCAATTGATCCCCTTCGGCAAGCCCAATTCCTTTGACGCCACTGGTATTGCGACCCATTGGTCGTGCGTCCGATTCGGCAAAGCGAATGGCCATTCCGCTGCGGGTTGCCAGCAATACCTCGTCACCAGGCTTGGTAACCACGACATCTACCAGTTCGTCATCGTCGCGCAACTTGATGGCGATGATACCACCTTTTTTCGGACGGCTGTACGCCTCAAGGGGTGTCTTTTTGACCAGTCCATTGCGTGTGGCCATCATCAAGAAATGACCCGGCAAATCGAAATCGCGCACGGCGCGACAGTCCGCGATTTTCTCCCCCTCTTCCAGGTTCAATAGATTCACGATCGCACGCCCGCGACTTTCACGGGACAGCTGAGGCAGGCCATAGACCTTCTGCCAATAGACCTTTCCTTTGTTCGTGAAGAACAGCAAGTAGGCGTGCGTGCTGGCGACGAACAAATGCTGGATGGGATCTTCGTCCTCCGTCTTGGCACCTTTAAGTCCCTTTCCGCCTCGACGTTGAGCGCGATAGACGCTGGCCGGGGTCCGTTTAATGTACCCCTGGTGGCTGATCGATACGACCATCGTCTCTTC
>JAGQPD010000042.1 GCA_020426865.1 Planctomycetales bacterium | reverse complement strand
AGAACAGCTTCGGCGCAGGTGCTCTCCTAGTTCGAGGTTGAATCCGGTTCCGGCACCCATGTCGATCCATACGGACCCCGGACGAGCAAGCTTTTCGATTTCAGCTATCAGGGGCGCTCGGCCATGAAGCAGACGCTTCCTGAAGCTGTCGTACCCTGCTGCCTGGCCTTTATAAAAGTGCTCCAACCGTTCTTGGTGGGTATCACCCCGCTGCCGCGTGAAAGCGAGATGATACAGCGTGCGAATATCGTGGAGTAACTCCATCGTTATGCGGCCATCAAATCCGCAACATAAAAACTTCCGTAGGTATGTACTCGATCACGCTGATGCAGCTCGGCTGCAAGCTCAGTCTTGTAATCAAGCAATTCGCCTACCGACGCACGGCTGCCGCGAACTTGAACCGGAAGAGGATCGACGTATTCCACCTTGAGTCCGCCGCTTCGAAAGAGAACCCGACTACGCGGCGCAGCTCGATTGACGATGCCCTGCCATTCACGCTCAAGAACATCGTGGCGATTACTCGCCAGCCAGTCCATATGGTCAAGCAGAACAAAGCGTCCGATCTCGACATCGTTCTGTTCAAGAAAATGATCTACAGAATCTGTATGCACGCTGACGTGTTCGCAAAGCCCGTCCTTCAGACGGTCAAAACCATCTTCAGTCAAATATTCAGGACAACAGTCGCGTGTGTAACCGCCAGTTAGGTAAACTCGCCAAAAATAATTGTCGCTAAGCGGCAGGTGGCGGAAAACCGCTTCAATGCAGTCTTCGATGTACTTAACCAGTCCTCCCATATAATCGTTTTCTACCTGGTAGCGTTGCGCACGAGGCACGCCAAGGAGAGCCATTGTCGCATCCCGGTTCATGAACCAGCGCAGCGTTGGCGTCCAAAACTCTTTCACAAGTTCGTCGTAGCGTTGATGCTGCTCCTGCGGAGTCTGAGAATTCAATAGACCGTTAATAGCACTGCGAATTCTGGCCCCTCGATCTATGTAAGTATTGATAAAGCGAGCGAAGAAACCCGAGGAACCTCTAAAATAAAAACTGGACCGCCAGCCCTTACCCGCAAAGTAGTTGATGTGCTTATCCCAATAGTCCTGCGCATAAGGCGAAAGGTGACCACGCAGCGAACGTCGGTAAGTAGAATCGAAGTTTGGCAGCACGCCGCGGCCGAACATATCAAAGAATGTTTCGAACGAAAGCTCCTTTATGCCGGCTAGCTTCAATTCGAGCAGCGCATTTTGGCGCGGATTCATATCAACGGCGTAAACATGTCCGGCACCAGCGAGCAAATAGTCCAGCACATTGCAGCCGGCCGATGTGATCACCAACACATTGTCCTCGGACGTCAATTGCATCGCCTGCCGGTCCAGCCGCGGATCCTCCCAGCAGGTGTTGTAGACCAGGTTGTTTCCGTGAACAAAACGAAACATGCGACCACTGGCCCACTCAGACAGTTTCATGGCTTTCAACCCTGTGTCGGAAATCGTAAACGCTTCGCTTGGCAGCGATTGCCACCCAAACCGTTCATTTTAGGGGGCACCGCTACCACCCACTAGCCCCTCCCGACCGCCGTTTTTGCGGCCAGCGACACCTTACCATGCATTCCGTTCCTCCCGCTCCCCCCCGCCTGTGGCCCATGCCTCGGCAGCCTATATCGATTCTTCTGGCTTTACCGCCAGGTGGCGCCAACGCCGGCCCTGCGAACTCCGCCTCGTTGGCAAAAACTACGGAAAATTTCCAGTTTTGCTAACAAGAAAAGCTAAGCTTTGATTGTGGCAGGGCCTCCACAACGTGTTTGTGCGTGGCCTTGGCGTGGTCAATGAGTCTCCATTGAATCGTGGTGTTCGATGTCTTGTCTAAACTTGCGCAATGCGGCCTTGGTCGCATTGATGTTCGGCGTGGTAGTTTCTGCCCAAACCGCTCAGGCTGCTTTCATCACGTTCGATAACGGAGCTGGAAACAACCAGTGGGGAACCGCCGTTAACTGGTCCAACAACTCCCTGCCCACAACGAACGACTTCGTGTCACTAAGTAACGGCCAAACGGTCAATATCACTACCGAAGCTGCCGTGGGTGAATACCTAGACATCCTAGGGGGAGCGACGCTCAATATCAGCGGCGGCGCGCTGGACTTCGGTTTCGCTAACAACCGCTGGATGTGGGTCGGATTTACGTCCCCAGGGACGGTTGTCCAGACGGGAGGGACGGTAACTGGACACGGGAACAACACCGACATTTGGGTCGATCAGTATGGAACTTACCAATTATTGGGCGGTACCATCAGTGTTCCGGACGATTTGAACTTGGACGGCGGCACTTTCCAGGTGAGCGGTTCAGCAACGATCGTGCTCGGCGACGACATTCGCGCGTTTTCGCCTTCGACGCTGGAAATCGAACTTGTGGGTACGACAGCGCCGACGATTCAGGTGGGTGGCACACTTCGCGCGGCGGATTTAACGCTCGACATTGACACGACGCAGTGGTCGGGTGCCGCGGACGTGGAGCTGTTTAATGTCGGACAGAACGTATTGGGGAGTTTCGCTGCTGTGAATGTGAACGGCCAGCCGGTGGATCCGACCAACTTTTCAATTTCCGGTGGCTCGGTCATGTTGCTCGCCACTCCCGAACCCAGTTCCGGACTCACCGCATTGATGGCGTTTGGGATGGTGGCCTGGCTCGTTCGCAGGCGAGTCCGGAGATAGGTTTTCACCACCGGTTGTCAGTTACATGCGAGTCCTGGGACCGTACGTACTTGGCTGAATGAACAGCTGTCGCTACACTTTCCGCTGGGGAGAGAACGCGGAGGCAACATTCAGCGGTGCGTAGTGGACGAGTATGAGACAGAAGTTTCTATTAGGCGTCGTGGTAGCTTGCGTCATTCTGGGGCTTGCTTATCTGGTATGGATTGGAATCCGATCGATCTGGATATGGATTTCTGAACACCGAGCGCACCGCGAGTTGGACGAGATGGAAGCGGCGTTTGTTCAGCGGCGTCGCGATCGAGCCGAGGCGTTGCGCCAGCGTTTGAACAATGGCTGCGAGCATCAATTCGACAGCCAATTCGGGACGTTTCCCGACGGAGTCTGTTGTCGATGTGGTCTTTCCCGCGAGGTACCGGCTGGTCCCTGCGATCATATTTGGCAACGAGTCGCCGGTCCGGTGCCGGGTAGTCGATGCGAGAAGTGTGGAAGGATGCACGGCGGGATGCAGGAATGAGCGGGTTACAGCAGATGATGGTGGAGAGTGCCGACGACGGGGGGTTCGCCGTTGCCGATCGGTTGGATCGTCATGCCGTCGGAGGCCCGTAGTGACAGTCGATAGGTCACTCCAGGCCGCAGCTTGGTGTACGAAGCCTGGCCGTGGGCCGCTCGAATTCCCAGTTCGGTAGCTTTTTCGGGACTGTGAGCGATGTTCCAGAAGTCGCCCCAGATCCGTCGCTCGAAATCCGAGATTTCTTTACCTCGAGCGTATGCTGCTGGACGCATGTTGACGGCGTCCAGGTCAAACCCTTCCGCGGGTCGCTGATATTCGCCGAACACCTTGCGAAACAGGCAGATGGAGGTTGCACGATTGACGGCCGACTGTTCAATGTAGCGGTCCTCGAACTTGACAACCCAATAGTCCAGATAAACGGTATCTCCTTCAATTGTGAATTTCCTGGGGACGTCGATCGGCTCACCTTGATCATTCATCTCGACGAAGCTGATTTCGGAGATCACGCGGTCAAGGCCGGGGACGAATTCTTGCCGCAGGACTCGCAGCTCGGCGACACGTTGGTCGACTTTCAGCAGGTGCAGGGCGGTATCGAGTTGATCGATGTGCATATCTTTCAATTGCAGCTGATGTTGGAGTTCGGCGATTTCTTGCCGTGCCTGCTGCAATTGTGCGGTTGACACGCCGTGGCTCCAATAATGCGTATACAGCCAACCTCCTCCATAACCGACGCCGCACACAGCGGCCGCGTAGACCAGCGACCGAATCAGTCCGCTGACGGCATTAACGACTTCGGTGACCTGGCCCATGACGGAACATCCTCCCAAATTGCACGATTTCGGCTGAGAGACTGATAGCAAACATTATGGTATGGGGCAAGACGAACATGTCATAAATTCGCTACAACCGGCAGGAAAAGCGGTCGGAGGCTCACGCCGACGTGGGTGGCGGCCGGCGAATTCCGTTGGGTTTTGACGGCGGCATTCCTACGACGTATAGAAATTGTGGGGAATCAACGCACCTGTCGTAGCTGGGGTGCCCTGTTGCGAACTGATTTGCAGCACCTTCGCTTCCGAACAAACACGGGTAGAACGTGAGCCAAATGATTCAGAAAGAGTCTACTGCCAGCGGAACGACGGATGACGCATTGAACCTGCTGGGCGTCCGCATCGACAATCAACGAAAAAAATCGCGTGACTACCTGTCGGGTCAAAAGCAGCGTTTGGATCACTTGGAAGAGTGTCTCGAGCGGGAACTGACGCAGATCATCCAGCGTTTAGACGAGTGGGATCATTTCCAATCGCAGGTTGAAAGTGATTACTTCGACGTCCGCAAGAATCGGCAAGAACTGGAAAAGACCAAGCTCGACTTGGAAGACCGCGTTGTCGACATTGAGCAGCGGGAGAGTGAAGTTGAGAAGCAGCGTCGACGGCTGGAACGTGAACTGGAATCCCGCCGAGCGGAATTGCGCGATGAATTTCTCAGCGACCAGGAACAGCTATCGCAGCAGCTAACAGAATTGTCGGAAGAGTTGGACCGTAGTCAGCGAGCTGCGGACGAGGCGAACAGCAAAGTCGAGCGGCTGACGGTCGAATTGTCCGAACAGAAGAATCGTTCCGCGCAACAGCTTGATTCCGCCAAGGAAGCCCTGGTCACCGCGCGATACGACGAAGAGAAGCTGCGAGAACAGCTGACGCAAAGCCGTCGGATGCTCAACGAGCGTGCCGAGCAGTTGCAACAGGCGCGGGACGCGATGGAACAACTGGAGCGACAAAGTCACGCGTCGGCCGAGGGAGAAACGGCCGACCTGCGAAGCGAATTGTCCGATCTACGGAAGCATCGTGACGAGTTGCAGGAGGAACTGGCCAAGGTTCGCATCGAGCAGGCCAATGCCGCTGTCGAAGATGCTGATGCCGAAGAGCTATTCGAGCTCCGAAAACGCTTCGAAATGGCAGTGGAAGATGTGCGCGAACTGAAGACTCGCAACGCCGAACTCGAACGCCATCTCAAGACGTTGGAACGGGCCACCGCCGACGCTGGTCGCGGACAGAATCTCGCCCTTGCGGCTGCGAACGGTACGATGGACTGGGAGACGCTCAAGAAACAATTGCTCGCCCAGGCAGACAATGATTTGGGCATCGACGACGACCACGCGCCGGAACGCAATACGGTCGAAGATACGATCCGCACGACGGAACAGGTTGTCGCGAGGATGGAACGGGAGATCGAAGAATTGCAGTCCCAGTTGCGGCAGCGAGAAGACGTGCCGAATGTGGACCTTGACGAACTGAATTACGACGCCATCGTCCAGCAGGAGCGAGAAAAGCTGCGAAAGCTGCAGGAAGAATGGCACGAGAAGCTGCGGGTGGCCGAGGTGGAGATTGCCGTGGAACGGGCGGAAACCGCCAGGCAACGTACCGACCTGCAGGAAAAACTGCGGGACCTCGACATTCAGATCGATCGAGCCAAACGGGGACGCTCCGGCACTGCGCCCGACACAAAGAAGTCAGGACGCCGCTGGCTGGACCGGTTGGGGCTCAGTGGCAACGACGACGACGAATGATCAGCAATCAACCGCGGCCGGCCATGCGGTGTAGCACATTGCGAGTGATCTGTTGGACTCGCGGATCGACTCCCATTGGTGTGGTGTAGACTTTGGGGCGTACGTAACCGGGCGGTTCGCTCAGTCCAACGGACCACCAGCACGTTGCCGCGTTGAATACCACGTTGTCTTGCGGACCTGGGTAGATGGTGGCCGTGTAAATCCCACCGTTGAGTTGGCCGGGTGCATCTTGCGTGGGACCGGTGGCAATAATCTCCAGGCCAGGAATCGCGGCCGGATCTCCGTGCCATTCCCAGCCAATCAGTCCAGGGATCGTGTCACCTTGTTGCATGCCAGTGCCACGATAGACCCAATGATCGGGTGCGGTGCAAATCCAATCCGCTCCGCCTGTTACCGGTCCGGTACTGTGTGCTCCGACCAGTTCGTTGGCGTACGGTCGGGAATGCGGAAGTGTGGCCATTTTTGCGAACTCTCGTGTACCCCCCGGGGGACCAAATACACCGACTCGCTCCAATCCCCGGACTTGCGGGTCGTAGTCGATGCGACCGCAGACCGCGTTCCCGGAGAAGAAGCCCACGCTCACACCTTCTGCAATTGCCCGCTGGACATTGTGGTACATTGCCTGTGACCAGTATTCGTCATGCCCGACGCTGAGAAGTCCCTTGGCGCGGGTCAATGTTCGTCGGTTCGCATGAGTATCCTGATTCGAAATATAAGTCACGTCCCAACCTTCGGACTCCAACCAGTAGGCAAACGGAAACTCCCACAGAAAAAACTCACCTGATCCCAGTGACAGTGGTTGGTCCAAAATCTGGCAATACTTGCCATATGGGCGATTGAAGCTAACTTGCACCTGCGGGCCCCAGTACCATTGTTCTTCGCCGTCATCGTAGAGCGAGAACTGTGACGGCCAGCGATTGTAGGCTTGCCAGGTATGGTCGCTGCATTGGAATACAAGGTCGGCCGGGCGGTCATCACGAACGATAAAAATGATATAGGATTGCCATCCGCTCGGTCGGGCCGTCAGTTTGCCGACGTAAACACCGCTGAGCCAATCGTGGGGGATCGTCAAGCTGGCAGTGACATCCCACTGGCAATTGCGCAGGCGTTTTTCGCCGATCACCGGGTCGGCTTGCACCTTTCCGTTAAAGGGCCCTAACTGTTGCAGCCAGCGCCCCCCGGCCCCGGCGTAGTATCCGAGCCGATAGACGTCGATCATGAATGATGAAGGTGGGTTCGTGCTGACGTAGATCTTCAACGTCTCGCCCGTACCGAGACTGGCATGTGAGCAGTAACCTTCAATCGTCGGGCAACGATACCGCGAGCTTGGTTCGACCTGGGTCTGATTCAACAGCCAGTCCCGTGTTCCCTCTTGTCGATTCTCATGCTCGATGGGCGATAACGAATTGACAGCCCTTGCGCTGTGTTTGGAAATCAGGCCGCCGGATATGGCCAAACTACCAGCGGCAAGACCCTTCAGAAAGTCGCGGCGGTCGTCATTCATCGCCCAAGTCCCTATCGTTCGCTATGCCGCTCCCCCCGGTTCCGGCTCCGGTCGCCGTTCTCCCAACTCTCGGTCCATATCGAGCAGCGCCGAGGGATCGTCTTTGATCAGTTCGAATTTGGCAACGATCGCTCGAGCCGTTCGTTCCTCTTCGACCTGCTCGGAAATGAACCATTGCAGCTCGACAACCTCCGCAAAGGCCTTCTCGTTCAATGCCAGTTCGTACAAGGCGTTGATGCTGGCACTGACTTTTTCCTCTTGAGCCAATGCCAACTTAAAGACGGCCGGAATCGATTCGTATTGCGTGACCGGGGATGCGATGGCGCTCAGCACCACCGGACAATGTCGGACCTGCATGAAATTATACAACTTCATTGCATGCCCCAGCTCTTCGTCGCTCTGCATCCGTAGCCACTGGGCACAGCCACGAAAATTGCGGTGCTCGCAAAACGCCGACATCGCCAGGTAATTGTACCATGACGTCAATTCCATGTTGATCTGTTCGTTCAATGCAGCTTGTACTTTGTCGCTAAGCATTTTCGATACGTCCTTTCTTTGTGTCACTCGCGTCAGCGAGACTTCAGTCGTTGTCGGTAGTATTTCCAGCCGGGAAAGAAGAAACAGGCGGCAGCGACCAAACCGAATATCAAGTGGGCATATTCTGGCCAGCGAGCCATTGCCAGTGCCGTGGCGAACAACGCAACCGCTTGCACATAAAAACTTCCCGATAGCATCCCGGCTTTGATCAGGAATACCATTCCGCTGCTTAACCCTAGAATGGGCGACAAGGTTAGCACCGGCAAACCCAAAATGTACTCGATCGGAAACAGAAGTGCGATACTGATCATGCTTGCCGCCCAGATGTGAGCAATCTGTCGTTCGACAAACGTCACGGGCCCCATTCGGCGTCTCAGGGCCCAGAAGACGGCGGCCCAGGCACCCAAACCGGCCGTCCACAACAGGAAATAATGGATCGGGGCCGCTTGACCAATGGAATACAAGACGTGCGTCAACGAACAGATCACCAGCAGGGCCAGGCTATGCCACATCCATAACAGTCCCCAGTTTTCCAGAACCGTTGCGTGGTGTGTCTCGCGAAACCATCGAGCGACGACGTGCGTCAACCGGCCACTTCGCGCCATCACCGGTTCGTCGCGCAAGAAGGCCTCGAGGTCGTCGGCCAGGTCGCCCGCCGACGCGTAGCGTAAGTCGGGCGGTTTCTGCAGGCACCGCAAGGCAATCATCTCCAGGTCGCGATCGACCTGCGGGTTTAACAGTCGCGGCAACGGCGGCTCTTGTTCAAGAACCAGCAGCACCATATCGACCGGTGTGGCGGCTTGAAAGGGACTGCGCCCTGTAATCATGTGATAGAGCACGCTCCCCAGACTATAGACATCACTTGCCGGCCCCACATGTCCCCGATCTCCAGCAGCCTGTTCCGGGGCCATATAGGCGGGCGTCCCCATGATCGAGCCCACGGCGGTCAGTTCGACCGAGAGCACGCTCCGGGAGTCGACGCGTCGATCGAGGACGTCGCGCTCGACGTCGACGCGGGCGAGTCCGAAGTCCATCACGCGGACGCGACCGTCGTC
>JAGQPD010001192.1 GCA_020426865.1 Planctomycetales bacterium | reverse complement strand
ACCCCGTGGAGGTTCGAGTCCTCTTTCCCGCACTTATTCTCTTTTGGTCACTCTTGACACCCAACGGCACCGCCCGGCCAATACTTGTTGGTTCGAGGTATTAGTCACAAACACTCGGTGGCCGAGTCGGGCTAGATGAATTCTCGCACGATATCTTTGTTCGGCGAATGAATCACCACTTTCTCCACAAGCAGCCCGCGGCGCTCGACCACCGCGGCGCCTACCTCGACCGCTTGTTCGACCGACGCAGCGTCTCCGGTGAATGTCACAAACCCTTTTCCACCAATCGCCATCGCCAAGTGGATCGTGATCAATTCTACCTGCGCCGACTTTACGGCCGCATCCGACGCCTCGATGATCGCCGAAACACTGAACGCCTCGATCACCCCCAAGGACCGCAACTGCGGCTGGTGGCTGACTCCGCTGATCGCCGGAAACACCGTTGGGTGCAGATTGGGTATGACGAAATGATCTACCAACGTGTGTGCCGCGATCCGAACGCCGGTTTCAATGCTGGCCGTCACGGCGTCGACACCGCCACCGATCAGGATCATGTATTTTCCGGGACAGATGGTCCGATTGACGATGATGTGTACATTGGCCGCCTTCATCAGTGCGTCAGCAATCGCAAACCCTTTCGCGATACTGGACGTTTCCACAATGCCAATAGCGGCACTCGAATGGTCTTTCGCAGTGGAAGTCATATCTAACCTTTATTCAAATTCGACGAACCTACGGGTGCAATCGTGACGTGCGACGGCGTTACCGCTGTCACTCTGCCGTCAATACTGGCGTGCGCCGGACAACCCAACTGGTCGCCGGCAACCGCTCCTATCACCTCGCCCCGCTTGACGCTGTCCCCCACCTCGACGGTTGCCTGTGCCGGTCGTCCAATGTGCGAATTCAACGCCACGGATACTTGCCGCGGCTTCATGTTCGTCAGATGAAAGTCCGCCGGCCGATCGTACTGGGACAATCCCAAACGTTGGTATAGCGTCGCGATGGGGATCTCTCGCCCCTTACGTACTGGGTGCGGCGCTGCAAAAAGTGTTTGCAATTCTGTTTCCGTTCGGGTTAGACCGTACTCTCGCAACAGCTTCTTGGCGTCGACGCATATATTTTTGGGATCCAGTTGTTCGGGACAGGCAATCAACGAACAGATATTGCATTCGCAACAGTACTGAGCCCAGAGGCTACCTCGCTGCTTCGCCTCACCCGTCATTAGCAACGTACGCATCACCAGGTGCGGCTGGATCGGGTATCCCATCGTGTATCGCGGACAGAGCTCGGTGCATAGCGAACACTGATCACACTGACCGTGGCCGATCCGTGTGTAGGTGGCCTGGGAAGCCGTTTTCCGTCGAATCAGGTAGTGGTCCCGCGGCAGGACGATGATGCCGCCCATGGTCTTTGTTACGGGGATCGTCAGATCAAGAGCGACGCCTCCCATCATGACACCCCCGGTGAGGACGACCGGATCTTCCACAGTGGCCCCACCGGCCAACTGAATGCACTCCGCGATACTGACACCAATCGGCACCACCGTCGTCAGCGGTTGCTGCACGGCCCCGCAGATCGAAACGAACTTTTCCACAACCGGCATTCCGTCCGCCGCGTTGGCGACATTGACGATCGTTTCAACGTTGTCGACCAGACAATCGACATGAAGCGGAATACCGCCCGGTGGTATTCGCCGCCCAGTGATTTCGAATACTAAGACATACTCGTCCCCGGCCGGGTAAACATCAGGATAAACAAACGGGCGATATCCGGTTCGCTCAAAGTCAGCGGCATAGCTCTTCAGCACGTCTTCGTTTTTGTGTTTGACCGCCAACGTAACGTTTTCCGCCCCCGTCAATTCCTGCATCACCCGCAACCCCTCAAGCAACTGCGGACGCGCGTGCAGCAGAGCGGCACGGTCTTTGGCCAGCAGCGGCTCGCATTCGGCGCCATTGACGATCAGATCACCCACCTTTGCCGACAGCTTTTGATACGTCGGAAAGCCCGCCCCTCCCGCTCCAACAACCCCAGCATTGCGAATCCGATTCAATAATTGCGTTGATGGCATGATACTGCGGCTGACCTGCGGTTCGATGTAAAAAACGAGTACCATATTCTACTTCGTGATCGATGCTGATTGAACCGGAATCGCAGGCTCAAATCGCCCTCAGATCAAGGCCCGGCTGGAAGCCTGGGTGATAAAACTGTGCCGGCGCCGAACCCCTTCGCCCGCGAAAGGACTTTTGTAGAGCAGTCGTCGCTTGAGTATCACGCCCCGCCGCAACTCCTGACGGGACAAAGGGTTGCGGGGAGGGGGCAGAAACGGGACCAGCGTCACAAGCACAACACGCGCTGCCTGCCAACACGGGTCTCATCGAGTTTCTTGACAGGCGAGAGTTGGCGTGAAATCTCAAACCCC
>JAGQPD010001191.1 GCA_020426865.1 Planctomycetales bacterium | reverse complement strand
GTCGGGATTCAACGCGTTTTTCTTCGCGGTACGCGAAGGGCATATTGACACCACAAAGCGGCTGTTGGCGGCTGGGTGCGACGTGAACCAAATCATGGCCACCGATCGGGGTTTTCTCTTTGGACGCGGCAAACTGCAGATGACACCACTGCTGATGGCGATTGAAAACGGCCATTTTGAATTGGCCGAGGTTCTGCTCGACGCCGGCGCGGATCCAAACGCACACCCAACAGGCTATACGGCTTTGCACGCCATCACGTGGGTCCGCAAACCGATTCGCGGTGACGGCGACCCGCCACCGCAGGGATCTGGCAAATACGACAGCCTGGAAATGGTGAGGATGCTCGTCGCGACCGGAGCTGATATCAATGCACGGTTGGAGCGTGGCAAATCCGATCTTGGTCGCTTTACCTACACAGGTTCAACACCGTACTTACTGGCGGCACAAACCGCGGATCTCCCCCTGCTGACGTTGTTCGCCGAATTGGGCGCCGATGCCAACATCCCGAATGCCGACGGAACGACTCCGCTGCTCGCTGCTGCGGGTGTCGGTGCATTGGGGGACGGCGACGAGTCGGCTGGTACCGAAGCAGAAACGGTAGAGACGATTCGGTATTTGCTGACGCATGGGGCCAATGTCAATGCTGTAGATCGCAACGGAGAAACGGCGGTACACGGGGCAGCCTATCAGAGCCTTCCTGACGTTGCTCGGCTGCTGGTCGCCAGTGGCGCAGACCCAGAGGTATGGAACCATGAGAACCGGGCCGGCTGGACTCCGCGAGTGATTGCTCTCGGCTATCGCCCCGGCAATTTCCGCCCCTCGGCCCCTACGATCGCGGCGATTGAAGAGGCCATGACTGCCGCCGGTATTGCCCTGCCCGATACATCGCAATTGGATTCGCATCGTCGTGGCTGGTCGGGTTCGAGGAATGAGGACCATATTTGGGTCATCAAGGATCTGCAATACGCTCGTGCCGATGAACATTCGTTGAGATTGGATTTGTATCTTCCTGGTGATCCGACGCAGGCCGACCTCATAGTCTGGGTTCATGGTGGAGCTTGGCGTTCTGGTTCCAAGAGCGACATGCCATTAACGGAATTGGTGCGAGCGGGTTACGCAGTCGCCAGTGTCGACTATCGTCTGTCACCGGTAGCACGGTTTCCGGCACAAGTCCATGACATCAAGGCGGCCGTTCGTTACCTGCGATACCTTTCCAACCGCTACGGATATCGGACAGACCACGTCGCGATCGCGGGATCGTCGGCAGGTGGACACCTGGCCGCATTGATCGGAACCACCAACGGTCACGTCGCGCTTGAGGGATCGATCGGCGAGTATCTCGATCAATCGTCTGACGTTCACGCAATTATCGATTTGTTTGGTCCTACCAACTTCGCCACGATCCTCCCCCAGTCGACGACTCATGGTCTAGGCGTTCGCGTGCCAGCGCTACAATTGCTACTGGGCGGTCAGCCCGAAGACCGCCCCGAACTAGCGCGGTTGGCAAGTCCCGTCGAACATGTCGACAAGTCGGATCCGCCGTTGTTGATCATCCACGGCGATCAGGACATCCAAGTGCCAGTCAACCAGTCATTGGAGCTGCAAGGGAAATACAAGTCCCTTGGTTTGGAAGTGCAATTGGAAGTCGTCCATGGCGCGGCCCATGGTGGTGAGATGTTCTTTGATGGATCTCGGATCATGCTAATGCGGGAGTTTCTGGAGGGTATCACTGGCAAACAGATCACTGGCAAGTAGGCGGCCACGGGACGATCACTGTCTGCTTCGGCAATACTATGTGGTTCGAGGTATTCCGGCCGCAGATTGTCCAGCGGTCTGACACCCGGCCCAACTCGCCTGCAACATGATGTGCCACGCCTCTGTCTTACGATCGCTCCTCACAGCAAGCATCGTAGAC
>JAGQPD010001190.1 GCA_020426865.1 Planctomycetales bacterium | reverse complement strand
TTCACGCTCAGCAGATTACGGGAGCAAAAAAACAGCCAGCACACGAAAAGGAAAAGAGAAAAGTCATGAAAAAAATCGCCGCCATTGTTGCCGCTGCACTCGTCGGTACTGTCCTCGCCACCCAATGGGTCCACGCTAAGGGCCCCGCCAAGTTCGTTGCGAACCACCCCAAGTTGGCCGCGGCAACTGGCTATTGGCACAAGCCTTACATCAAGAACAACACGTATGTTAACGTGCCACACTACCGCCATTGGTACGGTTACGGCTACTACGGCTACAAGCCATTGATCACGCCCGTTGCCGTTCCCACGCCCGTCCCGGTTGCTCAACCCGTTGTTTCCCAACCGGTGGTTCAACAGGTGGCACCGGTCCGCGTCGAGGCCCCTGACAACGTGGATGTGAGTATCATCAAAACCGAGATCAAACAGATTCCGGCCGGGACGCGAGTCCGCTTCAATACGCCGACACTGATCGATGATGGCCGGGTTGTCCTCAAGATTGGTGCCGCCACGCGACGTCTGGAGATCGTCCAGTGGAACGAAGAGGGAGTGGTGGTCGATGTGCCAGTGCTCAATTTGACGCAACCGCGTGAGGGTCGCATCCTGATCCTCGACCGCAACGGCCGCATCCGCACCTCCGTTGATGTCGAAGTGGTCGCCGGATAACCGTAATGTTCCACGGCTGTCGCCAGCCGTATCTCGGCATGGGCACTTAGGCATCCGTGGGCAGGCGGCGAAACACCTGGGACCAACGAATTTTCTCCCGTCAGGGGGCGAGTCTTCGGGCGGAGACTCGCCCTCATTCTTTTTTTCGGCGGATCAATCTCGGAACTCTGCGATCTCTGCGACAGATGTACCGATTGCCTCGACTCGGTAAAGTTGCTTCATTGACGCGGCTCGAACTGCGGCGAGAATAAGGAATTTCTCACAATTTCCGCCAGCACTTCTTGAAAGCTTCTCGCTGTCGTGTTGGAATCTAAGTCTGAAGTGCTCGTCGCGTCGCGTTCGAACCCGTGGCTCGAACCACCAGACCAATGCGACGCGACACCATTGTTTCCTTGGAAAGGCCCCAGATGCACCCTGTCGATATACTCGTATTTGTTGGCTTTATTGCGTCGGTTATCACGATCGGCTTGTGGCAAAGCCGTAGCGAAGAGACACATAGCGAGCATGGCGCACAAGATTATTTTCTCGCGGGTCGGGGTCTAACGTGGTGGCTGGTCGGATTCTCACTAATTGCCGCCAACATTTCGACCGAACAGTTCGTGGGGATGAGCGGCGAATCGGCGAATTGGTTGGGGATGGCCATCGCCAGCTACGAGTGGATGGCAGCCATCACGCTGGTGGTCGTGGCGTTTGTCTTCTTACCGAAGTTTCTCAAAAGCGGGATCTACACGATCCCGGAATTCCTTGAATACCGTTACGACGGTTTGGCGCGCATCATCATGGCCATCAGCACGATGATCATCTTGGTGGGGGTACCAACGGCATCCGTGATCTACTCGGGGGCGAAAGTCATTTGCGTTTACTTCCAGGGCTACACGCCGTTGGGGATCGACCTAAGTAACATCACCGTTGGTTGCTGGATCATCGGCGTACTCGCAGCCGTCTATGTCTTCGCCGGCGGACTCAAGGCCTGTGCATGGGCCGACTTAATCCAGGGCTCGGCATTGATCCTTGGCGGTGCGATCATTGCGTACTTGGCGTTGGGAGCGTTAGGGGCGGCCGACCCCAGTGAATTGATAACGACGGCCCGCAACGCGGATGTGACCACCGAGCAATTGACCGATAGCACGCCCATCCAAAGATTCGTCGCCCTCAATAAGGGGGCATTGCCCGATGGCAAATTACACATGAAGCGACCAATTAACGACCCAAAGATCCCCTGGAGCGCCCTGGTCGTTGGCCTGTGGATTCCGAACTTTTTCTATTGGGGGCTCAATCAATACATCACGCAACGCACACTCGGGGCGAAGTCGCTGGCCGAAGGACAAATGGGAGTTGTCTTCGCTGCCTTCTTGAAGCTGCTCATTCCATTTGTCGTCGTCATTCCAGGGATCCTGGCGTACAACCTGTATCGGCACGATCTCGCATCGCAGGCCGATTCAAAAAATGCCGCCGTCCAAGATTTGATTACCAAACAAGAACAACAGTCCGTGACTTTTACCGAAGCTTATGCCGAGTTGCACCCGCAGGAGGCCGCCAATGTGGTTGCCCACAATGCCCGCTTGTCGGGCGCTGGCACCAGCGACCTGTCGGCCGCCACGGCCGGCGAGATCGTGGCCGCCAACGCGCTGGTAATTGCCGAAATACCCGCCGACATCAAGGCCGGTGGCACGTTGGTTGGGTACGACTACGATGCTGCGTTCCCCACCTTGTTGCGGAACCTGCTGGCCAATCGCATTGGCGTGCAAGGGTTTGTATTGGCCGCCATCTTCGGTGCTGTCGTCAGTTCGCTGGCCTCCATGTTGAACTCGGCCTCCACGATTTTCGCCATGGACATCTACGGAAAAGCCAAGTCCAACGCCAGCCAATTCGAGCTTGTGACGGTGGGCCGGATTTGCACGATTGTGTTTGTCTTGATCGCAGTCCTGATCGCGCCGCAGTTGGACAGCCCCAAGTTTGGCGGCATCTTCACGTTCATCCAGGA
>JAGQPD010001189.1 GCA_020426865.1 Planctomycetales bacterium | reverse complement strand
TCGGTCGACCGGTCGCGCTCTCTTCCAGCATAACCGAAACGTCCAACTGGTTCTCCGTGGGTCAACCCTCCAAACACATCATACGCAACCGTTGCAGCTAATGCTCCATCAACCGAAATGTATCCAACAACGCTTCCCAGCAAATCCACATTTACAAATATCGGTTGCTGTTCTGCTTCGGCAATCGCCAGCAACATGTCAATCTCGTCGTCGTAGAGATAGCGAGCCTCAACCTCGCCTGCGTCATTGAAATCCACCCAAGCCTGATCCCGATCATGCACAGTGACCGTGGTATCCTCGGCCGTTTTGATCATGATCCGGCGGTTAAGTGCGTCGTACGTGTAGGCGGCAATCTCAACCTCGTTACCGCCTGGCCCTTGTTCTGACACGCGGACGAGCAGATTGCGGTGATCGTACTCGTAGTGCGTAATCTCGCCGCTTGCGATTTCGGTGCGGGCGATGCGGTTACCCTCGCCGTCGTACTCGTAGGCGTAAACGCCATCCGATTTAAGGCGATTGCCGGGGCCTGTGACGTAACCAGGCAATGTGCGGTTGCCATTGAGATCGTAGGAAAAGAACTCATCATTGCCGTTGGTTCGTGTGGCAGAGAGCAATTGCCCCGTGAGGTCATGCACGTACGTGGCCTCGATACCGGCGCGGGTATCGTGATCCATGCTGCCCAAGGCATTGTAACCAAATCCATAGTCGGCAAGTGCCTGGTCGACCGCGTTGGTAAACGTAATATCCGTGGAGCGTCCGGTACGGTCATAATCGCGGACAACTTTTCCGACAAGGTTAGTGTCGTCCGTACCTCTATATCGAAGGACCTGTTCAGGACGGCCAGCGGCGTTGTAGTGGAATGCAAAATGGAGCGGTTCGATGTCTGAGGTCTCGCCTGTTGGAACAAGGGTATCCCGCCATGTCCGTTTATCCAACAGGTTACGAGAGTTGTATACAGACTCTACGGACACACCAAAGTTGTCCGTTACCGATATGACATTGCCATGACCGTCGTAACCATAGGTTAGGATTACGTGCGGAATTCCGGGTGAGCCTTCATTATCGACCGATTTGAGCTGATTTAGGACATCGTAGGTAAAGACGTAGGTACTGTCTGGATCGTGGGAGGTGAGCATATTGCCGGCAGCGTCGTAGTCGTAAGCCGTCGTGCGAATGAGCGTGCCGAGATCGTCAAACCACTGTTCCCGCACCAGATTCGCGGCGTGATCGTATTCGTATTCCCGCCGGCGACCGTTTCGGTCAAGGGTAAATGACTCGTTACCTTCAGCGTCATAGCACGTAAGTCTGACGTGGGCCGCCCCGGTCTTTGCACCGCATGATGCGCCGCTCGGGTCATCATAGAGTGGGTTGGCACCAGCAGAACTGGTCGCAGGAGCGATTTGATCCAGGAATGCGTCGGCGGACAGTGATGCATATTGCGGTTGCTGGCGGATCGCATCCCAGAAAAGGGGGGCCCGTTCCTCGATGGGACGATCAAGAAAGTCGTAGAGCCAGGTAGTGATATTGCCGGCCGGATCACGAAGGGCGATGCGATTACCCTGAGCGTCGTAGCGGAAGTCGACCACGCCGCCTTCGGCATCGATTTGTGAAATCAGACGACCTGCGACATCGTAGACATAGTCCGTGATGCTGCTCTTTCGCTCGGCGACAGGAGTTGCCGGACTTTCCAGCAAATTGCCACTGCCGTCGAGGGAGTCGGGATGGACGATGATTTCCCAGTCGAGCAGGTTGCCGTCGTAGAAGAGTTTTCGGACAAGCTTGGAATTGTCTTCGTCGCTGCCAGTAATCTCCTCGATAAGTCGACCGGCTGAATCAAAAAACGAGCGTTTCTCCTGAACGACTGTGCCATCGGCTTCTACATACGCTTCGTAGGTCGTTTGA
>JAGQPD010001188.1 GCA_020426865.1 Planctomycetales bacterium | reverse complement strand
TGGCAGGCGTTGGCCGCGGTGGCGCGGTAGCCATGCGAAACGGTTCGCTGACGTCGGTCTTCTCGACCTTCAGCGAGAACACAGGCGCGCAGAATGGAAGCAGCATCTATGTTTTCAGCGATGCCTCCAATGCCGGACTTGGACCCAACAGCGGCGTTGCTCAGGTCACCCTCATTAACAATGCGATCGGCCAGGCCTCGAACAGCGGTTTTGATTTTGCGACAGCAGCCTTCAACGGAGGAATCACGCCGATCGTCGTTGGAAATACGAACTTCATTTCTCGTTTTTCTGGCGTGGGACTGCCAGGCAATCTCGTCATCAACGCACAGGGAGAAGCGCCACTACTCGGAGGGTTCTCACGCAGTAGCGGGCCAACGAAGACGATCGCTCCCCGGCCAGGCAGCCCATTGCTGGACGCAGGTTCGGGCGTCGGTGCAGTTGCCTTCGCAGACTTAACGATCGACCAGACCGGCGCTTCGCGTGTGGGCTCGCCCTCGATCGGCGCGGTGGAGGATGTTTTTACACGAAGCTATGTCATCAACAGCGCCAACGATCGCGTGAATGAAACTGGTTCCTTCTTTGACTTTTCAATAGGAGTTTCAACTCCCATACTCACCCTGCGCGATGCACTGACGGCGATCATCACTCGCGAGTCGTCAGGTAATGCGGCCGTGGGTGGCGATGTCAATACAATCACGTTCGCGCCTTCACTAGGCAATTCCACAATTACGTTGAACCCTGCGCTGACTAGCATCGCTCCCGGCTTTATCAATCGCTACGGCAAGACGGCCTTTTTGTTTTCTGGCATCGAAACAGTCACAATTGATGCCGCAGCAGCGCCAGGTTTGACCATCGACGCGAATAACGGGGGGCGGATCTTCAGCGTTTCCAGCGAATCTGAATTGACGGTTCGCAATCTCACGCTCACCCGAGGGCTTGCTGGCGGTGACGACGAAGTCTTTACGCCCACCGCAGCATCCGGTTTGGGCGGTGCCATTCGAGTCGACGCGGGCGGAACTCTGACGGCTGAAAAAACGCTCTTTCTCAACAATCATGCGCAAGGAACAATTGGCGCTGCGGTGGGCGGTGCCATCTTCAGCAGCGACAGCACGGTGAACCTGGTCAACAGTACCTTCGTCGGAAATTTCTTGACGCCATCAAGTTTCTCCATGTCCAGTTACACCATCTTTGGCGTAACGACAACGGCGAGCGCCGGTGGTGCCGTGTTCATGCGAAACGGCCTCCTCAACACCAGCTTTACTACGTTCACTAACAACAGTACAAACGCCGGTGGAAATTCAATCTTCGTGGTCAGTGACTCCACTTCCGGCAACGGCTTTTCGGCGGGAACGGCTACGGTCAATGTTTCGTACAACATTCTTGGACAGGCAGCAGACACGGGAACAGAATTTGTTGCCAGACCTTATGCCAGCGGGAACGCGCCGGTGGTAACCGGTATCGGCAACTTCATTCGCAACAACCCGGCAACTCAGGGTCTGCCGCCGTCGGCTGTGCTCGCAACTGGTAGCACCGATCCAAAGCTCGGCCCACTCGATAACTACGGTGGCAATACTAAGACGGTCGCTTTGCGAATTCAAAGTCCTCTGTTTACGACCTCTGCGGCTCTCTCGCCGACTCAGTCCACGGATCAGCGCGGTTTTGCTCGACCAGGCGGCATCGCTCCCAATCGAATGTATGTTGGCGCGTTCGAGCCACAGACCAACGTCGCAACAACGGTCAACTTGACTGCCCCGAATTCGACTTACGGAAACACGAGCGTCACTGCTACAGTTGTGGCCACCAGTGGCACAGGGTTGACCGGATCGTCGGGCTTCATCACTTTCGAGAACTTCAATGGCGCTGCTTGGATACCGGTAGGAACCTCGTCGGTGGACAGCGCCGGACGAGCATCCGTTGTGTTGAATTCGCTACCGGCTGGATCAACTCGCGTGCGGGCTCGTTACACCAGCACCAGCACTTGGTTTAGCGATAGCAGTGCCGAGTTCACCTTTACGATTAACCGAGCGTCGGCCATCGTCTCCTATGATCATCAGTCGCAAGTGGTGACCGCAACAGGAGTTCGCGGCGAAAACCTCACTTCGGGTTTGACACTTTTCTATTCGAATGATGGCGGTGTCACCCTAACATCTGCACCTCCCACGTCAACGGGTTACGGAATCTTTTACACATTGACGGCCGACGCAAACCATCAAAATATTTCGAGTCCCACCTTGCTGGGTAGGATCGCCAAGATAGTTGGTGTTCCGCTTCAGTTCACGTTTGACAATCACGAGCATCCTGGTGAGGTCCAAGTGATCGGAGCCAGCGGTGAAGCGGTATCGGTCGGGCTCCGCTATTATTTCGCGTCTGAGTCTGGCTTTGTATTCCCTGACCCGATCTTTCCCGGTTTTGCGCCGAGGAGTATTGGTTTTTATCTGGTAAATGCGTTTACCCATTTCAACCAATCGACATTCCTGAATATCTCAACAGATCCCGATGACCCTACCTACACGGGTTCCACTGTCATGATCCACGACCCGAGTCGCGTCGTGAATCTGACCGTAACCACACTCGTGGACGAAAACGACGGCACCTATTTCCCTGCCTATGGCACGGGACTCTCGCTGCGTGAAGCCATCGAGTACGCAAATTTCCATCCCGGCCCCGATACGATCACTTTCGCCCCCGGCCTGAATGGCACCATCCATCTCAACGGAAGTGCCCAGCCCGCTTTGCAAAGTGACCTGACGATCACCGGTCCCGGTGCCAATGTCTTAACGCTTAACGGCGGCGCTGAGTCGTCAATCCTGACCGCGGTCGGCACATCGATTCAGGTCAGTGGACTCGGCTTGAGCAATGGAAACGCCATCATTGGGGGTGCTCTGACCGTCGAGACTGGCGCTGTAGTCACGATCGATGCGAGCGACTTCAATTCCAACACCGCGACTGGAAACGGCACAACCAATGGCGACGGCGGCGCGATCCTGAATCGTGGCACGCTAACGATTCGCAACAGCACGCTGCGCAACAACTCGGCGGTCAATGGCGGTGCGATCTTCAATGCAGTGGGCGGAAATCTGATTGTGCAAAACAGCACGCTGGCCGGCAATGCGGCCACGTTCGGAGGCGGACTCTACAACACACTTGGTGTTGCTTCGTTCCTCAACAGCACGATCGCTTATAACCGATCGAATGTCGGTGGTGGTATTCGTGCGACAACGTCGGGCGCCAGCGCCACGACGACGATCATCAATACCATCTTGGGTGGTAATCTGAACTTTGCCGGCACGGTTCCGCAGGACTTCGCCGGAGGCGGTTCGTTTACGGTGCAAAGTTCGAACAACCTGATCGGTATTGGAGGATCCGGAGGGCTCGTTAATGGTACGAATGGTAACATCGTTGTTTCGTCCGTTTCGGCACTTGGTCTGGGAATACTTACCGATAACGGTGGTCCTACGCAAACGATTGCCCTGAAATCCGGTAGCCCGGCCATCGACCGAGGCGACGACGCTCAGGCTGCTGGGTTGATCAACGATCAGCGCGGCGCACCTTTTCTGCGAAAACTAAATGGGCGGGTGGACATTGGATCGTTGGAATCACCGGTGGCAGCTAAACTTGTTTCCGTGATCGTCAACGGTGGCGACTCGTTCCTGAATTCGGCTCAGCGATCGGTGGTGACCTCGGTCGTGGTCATGTTCGACTCACCGGTTCTATTGTCACCGGGTGCCTTCACAATTGCCAACATTGGGCTGATAACGGGACAAGCGCCAGTTGCACTTGCTGCATCTCAAATCTTGGTCTCTGGCAGTGGCACAACCTACACGATTCGTTTCGGAGCGGGAGATGGTGTCGTAACGCGATCAACACCAACCGGACAGGGTAGAGGCAACTCTTTGGCCGACGGCAACTTTGTGCTGACCGTTAATCCAACCAAAGTTCATGATCCCAGCGGTAACATCAACCTCAGTCCGTCGAACAACCTCGGCGACGGCGACAACGAATTCGGTGATCTTGCAGTGGATAACTTCTTCCGCATGTTCGGTGACTCCGACGGCAACGGCCTTGTCAACAGCCTGGACACCGGCGCCTTTGCAAAATCCCTTTCAACCTACAACGCGGCTCTCGACTTCGATGGCGACGGTGTCGTCCGAAACTCGGGAGTTGATAGGATTAATTTTCTAGGCAATTTCAACAAGCGACGAAGAACTCTTTTATAATTTTCAACGGGCAATCTTATGCGGTACCTAATCACGACAGTCCTACTGACACTTTTGGCCCCAAACGCGCAGGCGGATTTGGTATTGCGGTGGTCTCCGACCAGCCAGTCATCCGTCGGGACACCCATCGTGGTCGACTTGTTTTTGGATGAAACGGGAACAACCTTTATCCAAGATTTTGGCGTGTCTGGTGCCAGCTACATCGTCACGCATACCGGTGTCGGAAGTCTGCGTATCCCAATTGAAAATTTCAATTTCGATGATGGTGTTGACCCAACTTCGAGCATGACGATGGCCACCGTCGTGCAAACTTCGATCCTCGGTGTGACCAGTCCCTCGGGGTCGCTCAATATTGGAACGTTCACCATCGACCCGACATCGTTTGGGACGGGCTCGCTCAGTATTTCACTTCTCAACCCTGGTACCCCAGGAGACTTCACCGTCTATCAGAACGGTTCGTTCGATCAGCTAGTTCTTGACAATACGGACACGATTATTAGGGCACCCACTTTTCAATACACGTTTTCGGCAGTTCCTGAGCCATCTTCTGCATGGTGTCTAGCTTTGGTTGCAGTCCCTGTAACACTGAGTCGTTGTAGAGGAATCGTCAGACTAATCGCGTCCCTTCGGCAGGCGTACAAAACCAGCTGGAAGTGCTATCGATGCTGCCATTGTGACCTGGTGGCCGGAGGCCGGCACGGTGACAGTCGGCACGGGACGGTGAGGCCGAGCAGGT
>JAGQPD010001187.1 GCA_020426865.1 Planctomycetales bacterium | reverse complement strand
GACGAAGGATGATCAGGTGGAGATTCCGGTGCAGGTCAATGGAAAGGTACGGGCAAAAGTCGTGGTACCGGCAGAATCGTCACAATCGGAAATCGAGGAAAGAGCGCGCCAGGATGAACGGGTTGCCGAATTGCTTGCCGGAAAACAATTGGTCAAATGTGTGGTCGTACCTGGCCGACTCATTAACTTCGTGGTCAAGTAGCCCGCAGGAAGGTCTTCTCGGTCCGTCTCGGCGGCATTTGACGGAGCGGCGGCAAGAATTTGTTTGCTTGATGCGCGGCGTATGCTAGGTTTTCTCGGTTTGCAGATCTGTGTTCTGTTTGGTATTGGGATCTGCGGATTTACGACTAGCCTACCCATCGACACCGCGTTTCCGTTCGACGCGAACGCGGCCAGCCCGACCGACGGAGCATTGCCATGCAACGCCACGCTTCAATCCCAAGTAACAGCACTGGTATCCGTACCGAGAATACCCTTCCGCAGAACGAGAACACGGTTTTGTTTGTCGTCAAGGATGCGCAGCTCCTGCAGCACTTCGAACCGGCGTTGTCGGCTCACGGAGCACGAATTGTCTGGGCCCGCCACGGAATGCACGGCTACTGGCTGGCGATGACCGAAGTGCCCAAGGTCCTGGTGACCGACATTCCCAATCCCGACGACGACCAGAACTATTTTCTCGACTACTTGAAAAAGACGGCACAAACGAGTCACATTCCGATCGTGATGTTGTGCGAACAGCTCTCTTGGGAACGGATGGAATCGCTCCGTGCCCAGGGGGTCGCGATGTGTTTGGAACGTGATATCGATCCCGAGCAACTGGCGGCGGAGGTCCATCGGTTGCTGACGAGTTCGCATGCCGGCGGCGTCGTGCATACGATGCAGACAGGACATAGTCGCCAGGAACGCGTGGACGCATTCTTTTCCACGTTTGGCGAAGGCGATCGACAGCGAACGACCAATGGCGGGAAGCCCGCCAAGAATCGAACCGTACACGCTTCCGTTTCGCAACATCCGTAGCGGCGAGCTACTTCCGTCCATCATCGCCGGCACCGGCGTTAAGTGCGGAACTGAAACGGTGTAGCGTAGTTGCCAGTTCCGTGATTCGCCCGCGAACGTCGTCATCCGCCAGGCGATTATCGTCGTCAAACGACTTGCCGGTGGCGAATACGAATCGGGGAACAATGACCGAGCGGAAGTCGAGCATCAGGCTGCTGGCAACGCCCATGGGTGCCATATAACTGACGCCACCACCGGCGGCACAGAGGAACCCGACAACCTTGTCCGTCCACGCCTTGCCCGTTAGCTCGATTACGTTTTTCGCAGCCGCGTTCACGTCGTAATTATAGATGGGGGTGGCGATGATGACCCCCGCCGCCTCGCGGATCTGTTGGCCCAGTTCCGCCACCCCAGGGCCGCCATAACAACCCCCAGCGTCGCAAAACGGCAGCGGATACACCTGGAGGTCGACGAGCGTCGCTGGTTGTGCCATTTCGTGAAAACACTGGAGGATCTCTTGTGCCATCACTCGACTGCGGCTTTTCGGATTCAGACTACAACTGAGCACGAGATACATGCTGGATCGTTCCCCATGGCAAAGGTCAGGAATACTGGCAGAAAAACTGGCATCCTACGTAAAATCGGTGCAGAAGAGAAGACCCACAATGCGAAACCGGCCGGCAAGGATCAGGTGTGCGTGTGCTACACTTATACAGTGTTTTCAGAGCTTTGCACGCCGTACGATCGATTGCGGACGTTTGGGGAGACCAAAAATGAACAAGTCGAATCTGATGACTTGGCCGATAGCGATTGCCTTCTGTTTGTCCATCAGCACGCGGGCAATGTGTCGCGACATTTTCGTTAACAACCTCTCGGGTGACGATCGACGTACTGGTGAACAAGAAGAATCACTCAGCGCTCTGCAGGGCCCGGTTCGGAGTATCGCCCGTGCCCTACGAGCGGCCGGGCCGAGCGATAGGATTGTGATTGCCAATACGGGCGAGCCATATCGCGAGAGTGTCACGCTGCAGGGCGCGCGTCACAGCGGCAGCGAAGCCTTTCCGTTCACCATCGAAGGAAACGGGGCCACTTTGGACGGAACAGCCCCCGTCCATCCCGGATCCTGGCGGGTCGTGGCCGACCATGTGTCCGAATGGACGCCCCAACATTTCGATTTTCACCAGCTGTTTATCGCCGGTAAGCTCGCGCAATTTCGTCCGATCTACAGTCCCTTCATGTTGTCGGAGCTCGAGCCGCAGCAATGGACAACCTGGAACGGCAACGTGTTCTTCCGCGCTGACAAGGATTCGTTGCCGCTTGCGTACGATCTGAGCGCCGCGTCTCTTCCCGTCGGCATCACGTTGTACGAAACTCGCAATGTGATCGTGCGTGATCTGGTGATCCGTGGTTATCGACTCGATGCAATCAATGCCCACGACAGCGTATTCGGCTGCCAGTTGCAGCGAGTCACGGCGATCGAGAACGGACGTAGTGGAATATCGATCGGTGGCGCCTCGCGAGTCTGTGTCCAAGCCTGTCAATTGAAAGACAATGGCGTGGCGCAGCTAAGGACCGAGCAAGTTTCTTGTGCTGACGTGCGCGGCACCGAATTGGCGGCCGGACGCGGTGCCCAATGGCAACGTGACGGCGGAGCCCTGGTGATCGACGGCGAATCCGCCGAGTAACTCTATCGCGAAAGATGCTGGGTTTCGCCCACGTGCTCGGCCTCGTCCAACGCCGCGCGCACCTCTCGACGCGATACCCAATAGAAGATCATTCCCACCGCCGCCACCGCCATTGTCATCAGGCGGTACGAGAAGGCAACGACCAGACCGTCGTTTTGCCCCTGCATTGGCGTCTCGGGGATCCGCATATAGAGTTGTCGCATGGCCTCTTCCATTTGCCCCAGCCCGGCCGGTGAGAAGGGGATCGCGTTGGCTGCCCCCGCGATCGGCCAAATCAACAGATGCTCGTCCCAACTTGGAGCGATCGGCAACAATCCGCGGGCCGTTAAGTAGACGCTGGTTGCCAACAGAAAATGTACCCCCAACGCCGTTAGAATCGCTCCCCCTAGTAACTGGGGGCGACGGCGGAACAGCGACAACCCCGCCTCAACGCGATACAACACCGGCCCGACCGCCGGTAATCGCTCAAGCGATCGCACAAGCCCGGTGACGGACCACCGTGGCACAAACAGCAATCCACCCATCACCATTGCCACCGCCGTCAGGGCCCAACAGACCCAAGCAAAGCCTCGTAGGTCGCTGTATTCGGGCCGACGGACCATCATCATCAGCGTGGCGGCGGATGCAATCAACAACAGCGCGAAAAGTCCCAGAATCCGGTCCACCAGGATTGTCGCCACCGCCTCCGCCCGGCGCCCCGGACAATCGCGGACGACAAACACCGCCTTGAATAGGTCGCCACCCAATGCCCCCAACGACACGAAATTCAAGAGATAGGCAAGAAACCCCAAACGAACCGCGTCTCGCAGGCGAAACGGGATCTCCAATGCACGGATTAGCAGATACCAACGTACGAATGACAAACAGATCGCCGTGAAACAGACCCCCAACGCCGCCGCCAATGCTCCCCAGTTCTTGGGTTGTTCCGTGAGCCGTGTCAGCATTTCCGGGTCTTTTCGCGGGACGTCGTACGCCAACCACGCCAGGATCAGGAGGGGCACCAGGAATTTTGCCGCAGTTATTGCCTTACGTTTCACGCTGCTGGCCAATACGAGCACACCTTTCCCAGGAC
Organism: Planctomycetales bacterium; assembly: GCA_020426865.1. Classification (GTDB taxonomy): domain Bacteria; phylum Planctomycetota; class Planctomycetia; order Pirellulales; family Pirellulaceae; genus JAGQPD01. The sequence continues at coordinate 2,045 of JAGQPD010001187.1, read as the reverse complement.
TCGGTTGACACTTTTCTTTCCGATTGGTAGGGTTGATTCGTCTGAATCATGTTCCCAGGGGGATTAGCTCAGTTGGGAGAGCGTCTGGCTGGCAGCCAGAAGGTCAGGGGTTCGAGTCCCCTATCCTCCACTTCGGTCCGACGGATCCGTCCGATATCATCTCCAGGGCGCGGCCTGGACCGGCGGCTGGTAGGTCGCCGTCCTCTGCTGTGGGCTCCCCGTGTACCCAAAGGGTCCCTCCAAACGATTCTGTTGTTCAAGGTGTCCCGCCGACGTGGATGGCAATGGTGCGTTGGATGGTGGTGCGTTGGGTGGTTGGTTCTGCATCTGGTTCCGCGGTGGCAGATACGGACTGCCCGGCGAACTGGTGTAGCCTCCATAGTTGGGAACGGCAGGGTAGGGATTAACCGGTGTCTGGTATTGATCCGCTGGTTTGGGCAAATAACTATGATTCTGCCACGCGTCGACCGCCTGTTGAGGCACGCGTTGAGCGACGTCGATCGCGGCATTTCCCCCATTCCCGGCTGCTTGTTGCGCGTACGACGAAATGTTGTTGGTTGTCGTGGCCGCTTGCGACACCGCCGTTTGATTCCATTGCGAGAGCGTTTGTCCGTATTGACCGGCTAGCTGGCTCGCTCCAGCCCCTGCCATTTGATTGGCGTACTGATTGACCGCCTGACTGGCATTTTGTGCGGCACTTTGTCCAGCGTATTGACCAGCATAGGGATTAGGGTATTGGCCGACATATTGGTTGGCGTATTGTCGCGCGTTTTGTGCGGCGTCTTGCACCGCATTGCGTGTGGCACTGGCGGCGGTTTGATAGGCGCCGGAATAGGCTTGGCTGGCGGCAGCGGCGACGTTGGTTCCAGCCAGTTGGTCGAGCATCCGTCGCGCGGGCTCCATGGAAGGATCCAGCTCGAGGGCTTTCGCAAAGTAGTCACGGGCGGTCGCGGTGCTGCCGCGCTGTTGGAGCAAGACGCCGACGTTGTAATTTGCTGCGGCGGGGCCGAGTAGTTGAGCGAGTTGGCTATACGCTTCGTTGGCGCGTCCGGATTCCAGCAGCACGGTGGCCAGATTGTTGCGATAGAGGCGGCTGTTGGGATCGAATTGAACGGCTTGTTGGAGCGCGGACAGGGATTCCTGGATGCGCCCCTGACGGGCCAAGCAGAGCCCCAGGTCGTTGTAGGTCACTGCGTCCTGTGGGTAGGTGCGCAGTACTTGTTGATAGATGTTGTTGGCAGTCTCAAAGTCGCCGGTCCGGTGTTTCACTCGGGCCAACCCGATCAGTGCCTGGCGGTCCTGAGGGGCGATGCGGAGTGCCTGCTGGTACGATTCGACTGCCTTCTCGACATTGTTTTGTTGTTCGTAGACTTTGGCAGCGGAGACGTACAGGTCGGGCGAAACCGATTCGGGCATGCTGGCCAATCGTGTAGCGTCATAGGCCCTGGTAACGCGGGGTTTAGGTGTCAAGGCCTCTTTCGTTCTTTGCCAACGCTCGCCGAAGGAGGTTCCTGCCTGTGCCAGTTGTGTGTCTCCAAGCGTGTCGTCGCGATCGTCCGCCGTATACGACAGTCCCACGTCCGGGTACTTGATGTCGTTACGGTTTTTTTCCGACAGCTCGGCAATCGCCTGTGCCCGGCGTTCGTTCTGGGTGAGCTTCGACGGATCATTGCGTTTGCTGCCCATCGAGGTACATCCAGTGATGGACGCGCCAAAGGCGATCAACACGAGATACTGCGTTATCAGGTTCCTGTTCACCGTAACCCTCCCTGTACACTCCGTCTGGCGCGATCCGTACAACTACTAGATTCGACAACCAACGGCGAAAACGTGAGCAGGAATGGGGGGAAGGATGGGAAAGTTGCCGCCCAATGTGCCGTCCGCCGAATTGCCGGTTGTGGAAATGCAAAAGCCGAGGATTCTTGCAGAATCCTCGGCTTGATAGCAATTGATGTGTTTTGTGCCGACGGCTTGCTTATTGCGACGATACGGCTGAACCGGCAGGGCCGGACAGGCGTGGTGCGGGAATCGATTGCTTTTGCTTC
>JAGQPD010001186.1 GCA_020426865.1 Planctomycetales bacterium | reverse complement strand
CGTCCCGCATGTGGGCCCCATCGGTCCGGGATAGGGGTCGTAGGGTGCCAACTACCTGCCAGCGGCCCTTCCTGTACCTGATTGTCGACTAGGATGGGGTGCAATCGGTCATTCCATTGTTTCCAATAGTTACCACCCATGTGGAACATGACTTGCGTGCCGTAGTACCAGTAATAGGTGTCGCGTTGGGGAGCGGACGAATCTCCCAATTGGGGTAAGTGTTGGAGCAAGTAGTCTGCACCATCCTGCATGGGTTGGGTATCGCGGCGCCACCCTGAATACAAACGCAACAACAGGCCTACGGAGGTCATGGTGGACGATGGTTCGCGACCGTGGCGTTTTGACGGGGTGTCGGGGGCGAGCGGATTGTAGCGATACAGGTGTGGCTCGTTGGGGGACGCCTGTGCCGCGTCGAGCCAACGATTGATTTTATCGTAGCAGTCAGGTGGAACTTCAAGGCCCGCGAGTTCGCCGCTCTTGCAGGCCATCATCATCCATCCGGTCACAGAAGTGTCGGACTCGAAGCCGGGTGTGTATCGCCAGCCGCCAAGCCGTGGGTGCTGAGTGGACGTAATGAAATTCAAGGCCTTCTGTGCCGGTATTTCCAGGTCGGGATCGTGCGTCATTCCATAGGCTTCGCAGAGAGCAATCGCCGCGATCGCGTGACTGTAAAATGCCACGACGTTGGCCACTTCTCCATCATTGAATAGGTAGAGGTTGCCGTCATTCTGTTGGTTTGTGACGAGAAATCCCAGGGCATCGGCAACCGTGGTCTGGTATTTTTCCGATTTGTGGTCGTAGCCGGCTCCCAGGTAGGCCAGGAGGGACAACGCGGTAGCGGCGGTGTCGGCCGACAGCGATGCCCGTTCTCCTTCGAGGCCGCTGACACGGTTCAGGCTCCACCGTCCGTCGGCCAGCTGATGGCGGCTAAGAAACGCCAGTCCGCGTTCGATTGCCTCGTCGGTGTTCGGCGTCGGAGCTCCGTTTTTGCCGCCATTCGCTTCCTCCCGGCGTTGACGACGTCGGAATGCATCGGCGGCAATGGGGACTGCCGAACGGGCCTGGGGGCCGGCGCCGGATGTACGCCGCCGAAGGAAACGCATGCGAGTCGGTTCAAACGACTGGCTGTCAGGACGGGCTTGTCGTGACAAGAACCCGGCATCCGTTGCAACGGGTTGACGTTCCAGGCCCCCCGGCCCGGTAACACTACCGCGGTCGACGACAATGGCCGATGTGACTTGACGCCCGACCTCGGCAGATGCGGTCGCGATCGTATCGGCGTCGCCCGTTGGTGCATCGCCGGGAGACGGGGCGGAACCGTCAGCGTCGGCGAACGACGCCGGGTCGATCGCCATGGTCGATGTGGGTTGTCGAGTCACAGATGATGTACTGCGGGTGACCCGAACCTCTGTCATTGGCTTGGATTTCGATATGGGAGAATCGGCGACGGAACGGCGTTCGACGGCCCTCTCCGTCGACACGACGGGGCCAGACGGCGCGAAGATCTCTGCCTTGCCCGCCGACGGACTTCCGCTTCCCGACTCGCGCGACAATGATGAAATGGACGAGTCTGCATGCTCCCATGACGTGTCGCTTGTGCCGATCGGCTGTGCGTCATGTGCGCCCGCGGATACTGGTGTTCCGCCGGTGCGTATCTCTTCGGCGATCGTATTGGGAACGAAGGCGGCGCGCGACGGTCGCCGGTCAACGCGGTGCATTTCCGCGCCAGCGGTGGCGGGACCAACTTGATTGGGGATTGCGGCGGCACGGGCGATTTGCAGGGGGCCCTCGAGGAGTTCGGCCGAGTTTGCGCCGGTGGCATCGACATCGGCCGATCGTGGCCCAGACAACTGCGGAGCACCACCGGCTTGGTGAGACACGCGTGTCTCGCGTTCGTTGGCGCTCGCACCAGCTTCGTCGGGCGGCGGTGGATCGTTATCCGCCACGTCTCCTGTGGTTGGCCGAGCCGCATGAGAAGGTGTCCCGGGCGAACCTCCAACAGCTCGACGGGCCAAGGACTGGGCCTGCGTTTGTACATTCAAGAACGGTTGGCCGCCCCCTTCGGCTCGTCCTTGCTGTGCGGCCTTCGCCAAGGCGGTCGGGCCAAGGTCGAGCTGTGACTCGCCTTTCGATGCCGTCATCGCGTCGTTGGTGGCATTGGCGGCCGCCTGTGTCAGGGACGCGGAACTGCTGGCGGAAACTTCGGTTGGTGAACTCGATCCGGCAGCGCTAGCCTGATCGATATCCATGGCCTTTAGGGGCGCGCCGGGCAGTCCGGAGCCCGCATGGGCACGAGTAGCTCGAGCCATCATACTAGGGGTCGCAGCGTTGTCTCGCGGTGCTTGTTGAGTCGCCTCGTTGCGCACCGTGGCCGCTGAGGCCATATTTGCAGTACCGGTGGCCGCCTGAGTCGTCTCGACCGCCTGCTGCAAATTCGGCCCGCTGCCGATTCCCGCAACGCCACCAAGCGACTTGGAAACCGCCATCGGTGACGGCTCCATGGCTGGGGCACTTGTAGCGATCGCTGACGGCGCTCCAGGGGAATCATTGGCCGTCGCAGCGTGGGTGTTGAAGTCTCCAACGGCATCCATCCGCTGTTGTCGTCGACTGCCAGAATTGACGGCGACACGCTGGGGCGACGGTGGTGAAGGGCCTTGGCTGGCGAAATCATTTCGCGACAGCGACGTGGGAGCGACGTCGGCAGGGGCAGTCGCCAGGGATTCGTCGAGGGGCTGATCCGACTTGCGTCCGACGGTTTGTTCGACGGCGTTGCGGCTGATCGTGGACGTCGACGCCTCGAGGGTCTCAGACGGCGCCTGTGTCCGTGGCGCCGTTGTCGTGCTGTCTGTGGCGACGGCGGAAGTCGCCGGCGCCATCAATCGGGACCGAGGATCGTCACGGGTCGGTCGCCGAATACTGGCGACCTCGGGGACGACATCCTCCTGTTGCATGCGAGTGGCCGCGGGATCTTGCGGCTGTGGAGCGACAGAAACCGTTGAAGTATTGGCGGTTTCGGGAACATCGGGTCGTGTCGAACGCCGCTCGATTGTCGAAGTGGGCGCCGGCGAGATGGCGTCGGAATCGGTTTGCTGGGCAACCGATGGCGCAAGACGCTGGATCGGCAATTGCGATCTGGGCATTGTTCGTGCGATTTGCATTTGGCGGGGCAAAGACCGCGGAGCCTCCGACCGGGAATTAGGTTGGTCGGTTTGTTCTGGTCGGGTAATATTGGATTCCTGTTGTCTGGCCGGTGAGATTTCGCTGTCAACCAGACGCTGAGTTTCTGGAGCCGGCGGATGCGAGTCGCCTCGATCTGGGGAGTTTGCCAATTGCGGTGACGATCTGTCGACACTCGCATCGGCGGGGTGATTGGGAGAGTCGACAGATTCGGCTGATTGTACGTCGGCCGCAGGGGCTGCACGAGCGAGCTGGCTGGGCGCTGAGGTTGTGCGGACGTAGGACCGGCTGAGCGAGGCCAACTCGAGCGCCCGCCGCGGCGGCGCATCGGACATCTCGTTACGCATTTCCAATTTTGGTTGGGTTGTTGGCTGCGTTACGTTGGCCTGTGAGGCAGAGTCTTGCCCATCGTTGAGTGTGGAACTGGGAATCTGACGCGAGACCGCGTTTTCCGTGGGTGCCGCTTCACCGGACTCGATGGGACGTTCCAGGTCACGTTGGACTTGATGCTGTGGATCGGGCGGGCGAATAACATATTCGGGCAGTACGATGTGGCGTTGGTGGTTCGGTTGTGGGTTGTGGGTGGTTGGTTCGAGCCAGGAATGACTGAAGATTTTTGCATAGTTTATGATCACAATGAAAGCCAGATTAATGATCAAGCTGAGAATAGTAGAGAGCAGGACGGTACGTCGAACCAGCCGATTCTCAACGCGGGCCACTAGCCACATGGCAAGCGAAGTGAGCATGGGAACGAGAACCGCCCACAAGGCAGCGTTGCCGTACCAGCTTGGATCATCGAAACGCAGAACCGTGACAACGATTCCGAACAGGAAGCTACCCAGTGCCGCGAGCGACAAGTGGATGGGCCAGAGCTGTTCGTCAAAGAGGCGTTCGGCTCGATCGATCTCCACGCGTCGAATGGTATGTTGTCGCGTGTTCATGCTTTGTCGATATCGGTCTGTTTCGTGGCGTTATGATGTTGAGCATTGCGCAATGCCGGCGTCAGTCGGCACCGCGCGTGGTTGGGATGATGTTATGGATACCGGCTTGATGGCACGTATCGAATGCGGAGACAACGGCGTCCCAACTGCACTTCTTGTCGGCGCGGATCACAACGGTTTGTGTGAGCGGATTGTTGAGAGCCGCTTCGTCCATCACGCGATGTAATCCGGGCAAGTCGAGTGCCTGGCCATTGACAAAGTAGCGTCCCTGTTCATCGATGTTGACAAATACTTCCCGTGGTTTCTCGATCCACGGTTTGGCTTCACTTGCAGTGGGGAGGTCGACATCCAGTTCGCGATCTTCTTCGGCGAATCGCGTGGCCACGAGGAAAAAGATCAGGAGCAAGAAGACGACGTCGATCAACGCGGTGATGTTGAGTGCTTCGAGGCTGCGGCTTTTTTTGACTCGAACTGGCATGGTGTTGCGTTCCTAGGTGGGGGGCGTGAGTCAACGGCGGCTTTCCGCCACACCGCTCATGGCAGACGTAGAGGGTGGGGGTGGGGGCGGAGTCGGGTCGCCTGCTTCGAGCGAGTGTTCGCTGGTGCGCATGCGGCCTTCGAAACGTTCAACTTGCGGTAAGAGGTTGAATAGCAATTCGTCGATCCGATGAAACAGCGATTGAATGCGTCCTTCGAAATAATGGGCAAAGATCGCGGCTGGAATGGCGACGGAAAGCCCGGCGAGGGTCGTCACCAGGGCGGTGTAGATGCCTTCGGCGAGAAAGTTGGCTTTGTTTTGGCCGACGTGCAGCTGAGTGGTATCAAAGAACGCGCGGATCATCCCCCAGACGGTTCCGAGCAATCCAACGAGCGGAGCGACTGCGGCGATCAGGTTCAGCCAGCGGGCGTTGGCGTACAATCGATCGGCTTCCCGTTGGCTAACTTCTGCCACGGTGTGTTCAACTTCTGCATGGGGGCGCCCCACCTTTAGCAACATTGCTCGGACAACGGTTGAGCAGGCGGAAGGGAATTGTTGGCATAGCCGATAGGCACGACGTGGGTCGAACGTCGAGGCCGATGTCGATTGCGACCCAAGGCCGTCAATGAGCGCGGGTGGCATGACGCGTGCCTGTCTAAGACCGAGAAGCCGCTCGATGACGATGGCAACCATGGCAACGGCCATTAACCCCAGCGGGATCATCAAGAAGCCGCCCTTGGTAACGAGGTTGAGTAAACTCAACTGCTCGGGGCCCAATGCGGCCGCGGGAGCGTCAGGATCGACCGATACATCGGGAACGGCCATCTCCGTTCCCGAGACGGCCGGATCCTCAATAACTGGTTGCCATGCCGCGGATGGGCGGGATGTTCCAATCAGGCCAAATGCGACGGTGACTAAGACCAGAGACGCAGGCCAGCATCGCGTGCGAGTCGAATCGAGATTGCGGATCATCGTCGTATGCCTCTTTCGCCGATTTTCTGCAGTTGTTGTTTGGCTGCGGCAGCTTCTTCGGCATTGGGGTGCTTTTCGGCGACATATTGGAAGTACTTTTGAGCCGTGGCGACCAGTTCGTTTTGTTTGGTACTATCTTTTTCCTGTCCGGCCAACACCGCCGCGCACCGCCCGGCTTCCAACCCGCCGCGGGCCTGCCAATTGCGAACGGACTGGTCAGCCTTCTCGCCGCCATATCCGTACATCAGTCGTTGGAATTCGCGAATCGCTGCGTCGTACTGTTTGTCGCTGAACAGTAGTTCGCCCGACATGAACCGAGCTCGAGCGCCTAATTCGTTGCGTTGACTATCCGCGACGTTTTCGAATAGCTTGCGCGCCTCTACCGGTTGTTGCTGTTCCTGCCGAACCCGGGCCAATTCAAATTGTGCTTGTGGCACGTAGCTATT
>JAGQPD010001185.1 GCA_020426865.1 Planctomycetales bacterium | reverse complement strand
GGCGGCGATGGCATTGATTGCTCGAAAGAGCAATTCACGATAAGATAGCATCACGAACATTCATCCAGGCTTGGCATCGCGGTTGCGGTGGCAAGCCTGGTTACTTTTCTTCATTTTCGTGACAAACTGCCACCGGATGAAAATGCGGTAACTGCGATGTCAAGCAAACAGACGAACGCCAAGGCGGGTCGATCGTCCCGCCTGCCGATACTTCTCGGAATTCTATTGGCGGTGGGACTGCTATTGCTGGCACGCTCGTGGTTGTGGCCAGGGAAGGGCCCGGCACCACTGCCGATCCCAACGGAAGTTGTCACGACGGCCCCCTCGAATTCACCTGATAACGTTGGTGATTCTCGCTTCACGCGATTGGGGCCCGAACAGACGGGGATCGATCACGTCCTTCCGATCGATACAAATCATCCGTTGAAATACCTCTATTTCTCTGGGACCACCGGCGGTGGCATTGCGATCGGCGATATCGACCAGGATGGCATGCCGGACATCTATCTCGTTAGCGGACCGGGAAAAAATCGACTCTTTCGCCAGGTTGCCCCTTTGAAGTTCGAAGAAGTAAAGTCAGCACGCGTCGACGGTGGCGACGCGTGGGGGACCGGTGCCACCTTCGTCGATATCAACAACGATGGCCGACTGGACATTTACGTCTGTAATTTCGACGCTCCGAATAATCTCTACGTGAATTTTGGGAACGGTCAATTCCATGACCGTGCCGCACATTATGGAGTTGACATTACAGACGCATCCATGTCTGCGTCGTTTGCGGATTATGATCGCGACGGTGATCTGGATATGTATTTGCTGACCTATCGTTACGAGCGCCCGGAGGGATTTCCGTTGGATTCGCCCGTGATCGGCACCGGGGGCGATCGCCGCATCTTGCCAGAATATGCGAAATACTATCGGCCAACCGACGATGCCTGGGGATTCGGGCCCGTCGGCCGTTCCGATGGCCTGCTTCGCAACGAAGGAAATGAGAGCTTTGTCGATGTGACTGAGAAGGCCAACATCCGAGGTCTCGGACATGGGCTATCGGTCATGTGGTGGGATTACGATGAAGATGGCTGGCCAGATATTTATGTCGCCAACGATTTTGCCGATGCCGATCAACTGTTTCGCAACAATCGCAACGGCACGTTTGACGAAGTTATCGCCGATACCGTCCCGCATACGACATGGTTTTCCATGGGAAGCGACGTGGGCGACCTGAATCGCGATGGCCACCTCGACTTGTTAGTTGCAGACATGTCGGCAACGACACACTACCGTCAAAAGGTCGCCATGGGGAATATGGGCGATAGCGCCACGGTCCTGCAGACCGCAATTCCGCGTCAGTACATGCGCAACGCCCTGCTGCTGAATTCGGCGACACCGCGAATGATGGAAGCGGCCTACCTGGCGGGACTGGCCGATTCTGACTGGACGTGGACCGTAAAAGTCGCCGATTTCGACAACGATGGCTGGGAAGACGTCTACTTCACCAACGGTGCTGCGCGAGATTTCACTAACGCCGACATCCCCTTTGATGGCAACCTATTGCGCGGCAAGACCAACTGGGACGTTTACGAACAGACGACGCCGCTACGCGAAAAGAATCTTGCATTTCGTAATCGTGGTGACCTGCAATTCGAAAACGTCTCGCAACCATGGGGACTTGATCACCACGGCATAAGTATGGCAGCTGCCCATGCCGATCTCGACCGCGACGGTGATCTGGATCTGGTTGTCATGAATCTGGATGAGCCCGTTTCGGTCTATCGAAACGATCTCGTGCAGGGGGACGAACGTCAACAACATCATCACCTGCTGCTGCGTCTCGTAGGAAGAGAAAGCAATCGCTTTGGGATTGGCGCCCGCGTTTTTGCCACGACAGACTCCGGCACCATGGTGCGGCAGTTGCAGCCGGTAAGCGGTTTCTTGGCGTCCAATGAGCCGCTGCTGCACTTTGGACTCGGCCAAGACAGCCTCGTACGCTCGCTGACGATCCAGTGGCCAAGCGGCGTCACGCAGACGCTTGACGACGTGGTTGTTGACCACCTGGTAACGGTTGTCGAAGAGGCCGACACCGGCCCAATCGATACGAAGCGATCGGATAATGACATCCGCGAGGCCCCGTCGACGATATTTGACGCGGCCTTGCCCCTGGCGAATGTCGTGCACCGAGAGCGCGATTTCGACGATTTTCATATCCAGCCGCTGCTGCCGAATCGGCTAAGTCGACTGGGACCGGGAATGGCGTGGGCGGATGTGGATGGCAATGGCTGGGTCGATGCGTATCTCGGCGGGGCGGCAGGTCAGGCTGGTTCCTTGATCCTGCAGATTGGGCCCGGAGAATTCCAACAAACAAACGTGGCTGCATTTGAGGCCGATGCGCAATGTGAAGATCTGGGAGCCACATGGCTGGACCTGGAAGGAGATGGCGATCTGGATTTGTACGTTGTCAGTGGCGGGTTTGAGTACCCACCGGACGATCCTCGACTTGCCGATCGATTGTATGTGAACGACGGGGCGATGAACTTTTCCCGAGCCGATGAACTGTTACACCCAGGACTCACCACTGCGGGAAGTGTCGTCGCATCGGCCGACTTCGACCGAGATGGCGATCTCGATCTGTTCATCGGGACGCGGTTTAAGATCCAAGAGTATCCGCTGTCGCTTCCCAGTACCTGGCTTCGAAACGATAACGGGCGTTTGGTTGTCGCCAACGACGACGTTTGTGATACACCGGCACTGGCGGACCTCGGGATGGTTACGTCGGCGGTTTGGTCGGACGTCAATGATGACGGTTGGCCGGATTTGCTGGTCGCCACGGAGTGGGGAGCGGTCCGTTGTCTGATCAACCGCGACGGAAAACTCAGCGATGCCACATCCACGTACGGATTGGCGGCTACGACCGGTTGGTGGAATGGGATCGCGTCGTGCGACGTCGATGCGGATGGTGATTTCGATCTGGTGGTGACGAATACAGGTCTTAATACGAAGTATCATGCGACGGTCGAACAGCCGGCGCTGCTGTACTACGGTGATTTTTCGGGTGATGGACAGCGGCACTTGATCGAGGCGGAGTTCGAAGATACGACGTTGTTTCCCGTTCGCGGCAAGAGTTGCTCCACCAACGCGATGCCGCATCTGGCCAACAAGTTTCCGACGTTTCACGACTTT
>JAGQPD010001184.1 GCA_020426865.1 Planctomycetales bacterium | reverse complement strand
AACAGTTCTTGTATTTCTTGCCGCTACCGCACGGGCAGGGATCGTTTCGTCCCACACGGTCATTGCGGTTGCGAATCGTCTCGGCAGTTTCGCCTTCGCCCGATTGCTGACTCGCCTCGATGGCAGCTTGTTGTTGTTGAGCGATCTCGCTGCCGCTGGGCGCCTGCTCATGCTTGGCCTCGGTTTCAACGAACGTCGATCCGACAAAACCTTCATCAAGTTGTTCCATGCGGAAGACCAGGTCGGTGACACGTTCGCCCAGTGAGTTCCACATTTGTTCGAACAGACGCATTCCTTCACGTTTGTATTCAACCTTCGGATCGACTTGAGCATAGCCAACCAGTCCGACCGCCGACCGCAGATGATCCATCGCCAGTAGGTGGTCCTTCCAGGCGGTATCGACCAATTGGAGGACGAGCGAACGTTCCATCCGGCGAATTTCCGGGCGATATCGGTCTTCGGATGCGGTCACCATCCGTTGATGGACTTCTTCACGCGTCATGCGCATCAAATGCTGGCCGTCAGGGAACGCACATTTGAGTTCCTGCTCCGCCCACGAAGTCAGGCTCTTGATTGCCGATTCGTCGATCCCCGATTCACGGAGCGACGCATCATCGTCAACGTCGCGGAACGTTTGCTGCACCTTTTGAGAGATCGAGGCGAGTGCCGTGTCGGCTACCTTTTGTTGCTGGCGGCTGGCATCCACCAGCATGGTCATGATTTCATCGCGTTGCTTGCTGCGGAACGCGTCGGCGTCCATTTGAATCTGGAAGCGGTCGCGGGCCCAAGCCAGCAGGGCGTCCCGGTCAATCCGCGGCCCGTTGGCGGTCTTCTGCGAAAAGCGATAAATGCCAGCCAATACGGGATACTCGGCTTCCTTCTGGTCATATTGCGCCGCGGCCTTTTCGTTAATGAGCCGTGTGACGGTCGCGGCGTCCTTATCGCGGATCTCCTCGATGTCGACCTCGAAACCAAATTTGTGGCGGACCCAGCCGACGCAGTTGAGCAACCCGAAATCGCGTTCCAAGAACTGTGCACCGTCGCTGAGATCGACTTTGCGAATGGCTTCGACGGCTTTTTCGGTCAAATAATCTTCAACACCGTCACGTCCGATCTTTTTCAGGTCGCGGTCCCGGAGGTTCATTCCCCAGCGGGTATCGACGAACTTAGCCAGCGCCGCCCAATTCCACTGGTCCATATCCTCTTCGTATGGGAGATTCTCTTCGATCGCTTCACGGATCTGATCGGCCGCCATGTCTTCGGCAACGTCAATTGCTTCGCGCGATGCGGATTCGATATCTGACCCGCGGAAATCTTTGGGATCCAAGGTTGTCGCCAGACGCTGTCCGGCCCATGCGGCAAACGCTTCGGCACCGTAGTCTCGTGCCAGGAATACCGCCGTATGCACTCGTACCTGCCGCTCGATCATCTCGAGAATCAGCTCTTTACAGTTGACGCCATCGAGGATTCGCTGACGATAGCCGTACACGCGTTTGCGTTGTTCGTCCATCACCTCATCGTATTCCAGCAGGTTTTTTCGCGCTTCGAAGTGTCGTTCTTCGACGCGCTTTTGAGCGGATTCGATTTGACGCGGGACCATCGGGCTTTCGATCGCTTCACCTTCGGCCATCCCCATGGTCTTGAAGGCCTTTTCTACCCACTGGCCGGCGAAGATCCGCATTAGATCGTCGCGCAGCGAAAGGTAAAAGCGGCTGCTGCCCGGGTCACCTTGTCGTCCGCAACGGCCGCGCAACTGCAAGTCAATCCGTCGCGCTTCATGACGTTCGGTCCCGATCACATGCAGCCCGCCCAGTTCCTTCAGTTTGCTCCCTTCCTCCTTCATCTTCTCGCGTTGCTCGATCTCGTGCACTAACGCGTCCCATTCTTCTCGCGGAACATCCAAGCGTGTTTGGTATTTATCCTGCAGGATCGCCCAGGCCATCGTTTCCGGATTGCCACCCAGGATAATGTCGGTACCACGTCCTGCCATATTCGTGGCAATCGTCACCGCGGCTCGACGACCGGCCTGCGCTACGATTTCGGCTTCGCGCTTGTGATGTTTGGCGTTGAGCACTTGATGCTTGATGCCCCGCTTTTCCAACATACTCGAAATCAATTCACTCTTCTCAATCGACGTCGTGCCAACCAGCACCGGCCGCCCTTTGTGATCGACCCGAGTGACAGAATCCTTGGGCACCGTCACGCGATTGGAGGAGCCCCGTTCTTCGAAGACATAGCCGTCCGCTTCTTCGCGAACGATCGTTCCCCAACGTTCGCTGCGGTCTTTGGCCACCAAGACATCCCAACGGTTCGTGCGCTCGATGTCGTCGGCGATCGCCTTGTACTTTTCCTCCTCCGTACAGAAGATCAAATCCGGGCTCTCGATCCGCTGCATGGGGCGATTCGTCGGAATCGCCACGACGTCCAGCTTGTAAATCTTCCAGAACTCGCCGGCTTCCGTCATGGCCGTACCCGTCATGCCAGAGATTTTTTCATAGAGCTTGAAGAAGTTTTGCAGCGTAATCGTGGCCAACGTCTGCGTCTCTTCTTTGATTTTGACCCCTTCCTTGGCCTCCACCGCTTGATGCAACCCGTCACTCCACTGACGTCCTTCCATCAAACGCCCCGTGAACTCATCAACAATCACGACGCGTCCCTCTTTCACGACGTAGTTCACGTCGCGTTTGTAGAGATAATGGGCGCGCAACGCGTTGTCGATCAGATGCGGCCATTCCATGTTGCCGGCCGTATAAAAACTCTCAACCC
>JAGQPD010001183.1 GCA_020426865.1 Planctomycetales bacterium | reverse complement strand
TGCTGACGAATTGCCGAAAACCGATAGAACGTCGATCCCAGCACAGGTACCGGTCATGGCACAGTTCCTCAATACGGCACTGGCGAGCATTGCGCGACAGCAAGATCTTGCCCCCGGGATTGTCGGCACGGTCCAGGATCTTCGCGATCTGATCGCCTACCATTTGGGATTGTGGCCGAACGGGGAAGAGCTGCCATTGTTGGCGCGAGGATGGCGCGCTGGTGTCGTCGGCAAACAGATCGAAGACCTGTTGGACGGTCGACTCGGGATCCGCATTCGCGACCCGTTGGCCGACGAGCCGCTGAGTTTCGTTAAGCTTGATCCGTAGGCCGCATCTTGATCCCTACTGGTTTTAAGCTGCGCGCTGCGCAACCGTCGAGCCTCACACTCTTGTTCCGATAATCGGAACAAACGGCAACACCGACATCCGCACCCTCGGTGTTCTGCGAACCTTCCACAGGATCGTCGTGTTGTACTCGGCGTTGATTCTAGATTTGATGGACTGAACAATTCTGCCCGGACGCCGGTATGATTACGTTCGCCACTGTTCACCCCGCGCCTTGCCGATATGGTTTTATCCAACGACGTTGCCATTCGCTGGATTCGTTCCGCGCTGGAGATGCATCTCCTTGATAGCGCCGAGGCCGCGCAGTTTCTGCTCGAGGCCGCCGATGGCGACCACTCGTTGTACCGTGTCGTGTCGGCCCATTTCACTGATTGTCCGGTCCGACTCGCGGAACTCCATGCATTGCTCGAGCAGTTGCGTGACGATCCTTATGCGACGATCCTGACGGATGCCGACAACGGTCCGGACAGCGTTTCCCTACCCTCGTGCGACACCGACGAACCCACCACGCCGAACGGAAGGCCACAGTCCAAATCAGCTCGTAAGCCCCCGGAAGAGAGCACGAACCGCCGTCGGACTTGCGAAGCGGCTGGGAAGCAACATTTGCCGATGCCCTTGTTATCGGGTATCGACCGTTATGATTTGCAGGCGGAGATCGGGCGTGGTGGTTGCGGCGTGGTTTCCCAAGCGCTCGACCGCCAGCTTCAGCGAACGGTCGTGTTGAAACGTATCGCTGATCGGCTTACGGGTTCCGACGAAATCGTGCAGAGGTTTTTGAATGAAGCCCGCATCACGGGACAATTGGAACATCCCGGCATTGTTCCGGTCTACGAAATGGGGCTCGACGAACACGGTCTGCCGTTCTACGCCATGAGGCAGATTCGTGGCGTGACGATGGCAGATCGAATTCGTGCGTTGCATCAGCTGCCGGCCGGACGCGAGCGGATCGTGCTGCAACGGCAATTGTTGGACCGGTTTCGAGACGTCTGCCAAACGCTCGCATATGCTCACCATTCGGGAGTCATCCATCGCGACTTGAAACCAGCCAACGTCATGATCGGAGAATTCGGCGAAACCGTATTGCTCGATTGGGGGTTGGCTCGCAAGCTAAGCAAAGCAGGCAAGACGTGTAGCAGGGAGTCCGGACACGACGACAGTGACGACGAAACGTTGCCATCAGGCATCCGCGAAGACAGTGCCTCGGCGACAGGAGAGTCCGCCGAGGTGCCCCGTGGTTGTGCTGCTTCATACTCGGAATTGACTCAGCACGGCACAATCATGGGAACTGCCACGTATATGGCGCCAGAGCAGGCGCTCGGGCAGACACATCTCGTCAACGAGCAGTCCGACGTGTTTTCGCTGGGTGTGATCCTGTACGAGCTTCTTTCCGGTACCTCCCCTTTCAAGACAGACAGCGTTGAGACGACGATCCAGCGCGTTGCGCAGTGTAAGTTTCGTCCGCTGCGTGATCTCGATAGAAGTATCCCGCGCCCACTTGCGGCAATCTGCGAACGGGCCATGCGGCGGGCGCAGGAGGATCGATACCAGTCAGCTTACGAGCTTGCCGCCGACTTGGAGAGCTTTCTGGCGGGCGGTCCCGTCGGCGTGTATCGGGAGCGCGCGTGGGAACGGCTCGATCGCGTTGCGAATAAACACCCGGTCGTTTTCCGAACGATCTTCGTCGGAAGTCTGCTGGTTGCAGCGATTTCGCTGACGGCGGCAAACCGGATTGCAGTTTCCCATTCGCATGAACGACAGGCCAGGGAAACGGCGGTCGTCGCGAGGAACGACGCGGAAGCGGCATGGGCGGGCGAACGCGATTCGCGGATGCGAACGCAAACTCAATTGGTCGCGTCACGTGATGCCGCTGACAAATGGCTACTTCAACTGAGCGGTGATCTACAGTTTTATCCGGGTTTGCAGCCACTACGCCGGAAGCTCATCGAACAAGGTCGAGAACACTATCATCAGCTGCTTGCCGATTCTCTCGCCACACACCAAGCGTTGCGTCGCCTTCCCAAAGCCGCTGATCCGTTAGAAGTCGTGATATCGGCAACGGAGGTGGCTCGCAACTACCTCCGTAGTGGTGACCTTTCCCATTTGGCTGGGGACGATGCGGCTGCAATGACGCACTTCTGCGCCACCGAACAACTGCTCCTCGACACATTAAATCATACCGGTTTCGGTCTCCAACAGGATCCTGTGTTAGCGACGCAGATGGCGAACGCTTGGATTGGCAAGTCGCTGGCCCGCCCGCCCGCTGCCGAAGACAACGACCTTGATAGAGACATCGTTCGCGCCATCGACATGCTGACCGAAGTGCTGGCCGCGGACCCGGATTGCGACGATGCCCGTCACGCGTTGGTGCGCGCCCGCGCGTTGGCCGCACGCACTGCCGCGGACCACCAGGCGTGGCAAGATGCTGACGAACTGATTTCGCAGGCGCTGCCGGATGCCCAAATCCTGTG
>JAGQPD010001182.1 GCA_020426865.1 Planctomycetales bacterium | reverse complement strand
ATGATGAAGGCGTTGATGATGAAGGCGTTGATGATGAAGCCGTTGATGATGAAGGCGTTGATGATGAAGGTGTTGATGATGAAGGTGATAACGTTGAAGAATATGGCACCAGTTACTGGAACGAGCGAGGCGAGCGCGTGACCAACAATGTCAGCGGCGACGATTCTCGGGTCATCATCGATCGAGTCGTGCCATTTATCGAATCGGCTGCTCGCGAACAGAAACCGTTTTACGCGGTGGTGTGGTACCACGCACCACACTTGCCGGTCGTAGCCGGCCCCAAGTACACCGCCATGTACCCCGAAAGTGATCCGTATGAGGCCCATTATTTCGGTTGTATCACGGCGATGGACGAACAACTTGGGCGCTTGCGTAGCACCCTTCGTCGATTGGGTATCGCTGACAACACCCTGGTCACCTTTTGTTCGGATAATGGCCCTGAGGGTGCATCGCGGAAAGTGGCGGGCGCTGGCAAAGGGGCTCCCGGTTCGGCCGGACCGTTTCGCGGCCGCAAGCGTGATCTTTACGAAGGCGGTATTCGCGTGCCTGCCATTATCGAATGGCCCACGCGCATTTCCGCTGGATCACGTACGGATTTCCCAGCAGTAACGAGTGACTACGTGCCGACCTTCCTGGAAGCAATCGGTAAGCCTCTTCCCAGCGATCGGCAATTCGACGGCGTCAGTTTGATACCGGTCCTTCAGCTTCGGGGAACGGAGCATTTGCGATCGCGACCGATAGCATTTGAGTTTGCCGGCAAATCAGCCCTCATCGACAACCGCTTCAAGTTGATCCGCTGTCCACACGGGGCAAAACAAGGAAACACCGCCATCCTGCCCACCGGAACAGGCCAATACGAGTTGTACGACATCATCGCCGACCCCGAGGAATCCAATGATATCGCGGCCGATCACCGCGACATCGTGGATCACATGTCCGAACAACTCGCACGCTGGCAAGCCGAGTGCCAACATGATCTCGAATGAAAAATGCGCACCGCCTTTTGAACACCAACGTATCTTGAATAGCCCATAGCGAGAACCAATCATGTTTTCGGACCGAGCGAATGCCGCCAGACGTTTTCTTACGCAAAGATATCGATCATTCCTGGCGATGGCATGTTGGGTGATGGCGGCCACGATTGCGTCGACCGTGACCGGTCTTGCATGGGCCGATGAACCAACGGAATTGGCCAAGTCGCTGTTGTTTCATGCGTCATTCGACGGATCCACGGATGCCGATTTTGCTCGCGGTGACCGCCGCCTCTATACGCGAGCAACCTTGGACGAGAAAAACGAACAGATCGGTATGCACAGCGATGCGGTTGCACTCAGTCCATCAACGGGCCGATACGGCGGTGCACTACGGTTCAACAAGAAATCCGATCCGGTCATCCTCTACCATGGCGAAGACAACGTTCCGTCGCTCGACCACGACAGCGGAGGGACAATCTCCTTGTGGATGAAACTTGATCCGGATGCCGATCTGGCTCCCGGCTATGTCGACCCGCTGCAAATAACCGACAAGGCGTGGAATGACGCCTGCCTGTTTGTTGACTTCACGGACAAAGTGCCGCGCAAGTTTCGCCTGGGTGTCTTTTCCGATTACAAGTTCTGGAATCCCAACGATCGCCCCTGGGACGATATCCCTGATGCTGAGCGCCCATTTGTCGCCGTCGACAAGCCACCGTTCTCACGTGAACGGTGGACCCACGTCGCAATCACATTTGAAAACTTCAATCGCGTGGAACAAGCTGCCGATACAACGTTGTACCTTGACGCAAAGTCGCAGG
Organism: Planctomycetales bacterium; assembly: GCA_020426865.1. Classification (GTDB taxonomy): domain Bacteria; phylum Planctomycetota; class Planctomycetia; order Pirellulales; family Pirellulaceae; genus JAGQPD01. The sequence continues at coordinate 1,062 of JAGQPD010001182.1, read as the reverse complement.
GCACGTTGCGCGGCCCGCAACGGTTTACGTGGGATCCCAAACAGGTCGTGATCATGCTGGGGATCTACTACACGGGACAACTCGACGATTTTGCGATCTTCAATCGGCCATTGTCCACTGACGAAATCGGAACGCTCTACGAACTGAAAAGCGGCGTCGCGCAACTGCGCAAGTAGGCCCAGCGATTCAACAACGCAGACGATTCGTGGTAGCGCCTAGTATTCAGCCCATACACTATCAAGAACCTTGACACGCGACGACCTTGCTTCCCACGAAAACTCGTCCACAATCCTTGGTCGTCGCATGGTTACTCGACGTGCGGCGACGTTCGTCGAATCCACATCCGATCCAAGGGTAACCCGACCTGTACCGGCCGACGTCGCTGGCGCGGACACCGACGCCTGTGCGCCGTCACGGGCAGCATTCCAAAGATTAAGATCTGTCGAGTCCGTCACACCGTCGGCATTGAAATCACCGCTCGCAAAATCCGTTTCGGTCTGGTATTTGAACGCCTGCCAAATCTGATAGTCATCCCTATCGATCCTGGTGTCCCCGTTCGCGTCGCCAGGCAAGGCCTGATAGAGAACCAACTCGACCGATGTCGGGTGGTAAACCAAATCGGCGAACAGTCCATTGCCCAGATGTCGTTGTTCTTCAGTCCAGGGGCGGAATTGACCCTCGATGCTGGCGGCTGTCATTACTATCGTGCGTCGAGTTTCCCCTAGTGACGGAGGATCGTATCCGTCCGGGACAATGACTTCCAAGCCGCCGTCAAGCACCACGTTGCCGGACATCTCCATCATCCCAGCGGGCACGGCGCCATCGGCTGCGTCAGCCAACACGACCTGGTGACTATCGTTAGCGTCAAAGCGCGTCGTGCCATCATCCCGAATACGAACGACACCAAAATCGATTTCACCGACACTGCCGCCTTCCGGCAACACAATAAAATGTCCGGGTGGCAATTCGGGAATCGCCCCTGCCGCGTCGGATGATGGATACGTCTGGATGACGCCTTCGGGTAAGTCCGTGCGGATCATCATCGGACCGCCACGCAAACCA
>JAGQPD010000041.1 GCA_020426865.1 Planctomycetales bacterium | reverse complement strand
TCGCGCATGCGCGCGGGAGGCGCCGCTCGATCAACCGGCGCTCGACTGCCACTGTCCAGTCGCTCCTCAACACCGCACCGCCCAAATTCGCGGCAAACACTCACCAACACGCCCCGCAAGGCCCGCATCACACTTGGTGACACCGAAGCGCCAGATTTTATGATCCCGCTACAGGGAGGTTCAATCGGCTCGATGACTTCGAAGGATTTGCGTACGCACCCTTTACAATTCACAAGTATGTCTACGGTGCTAATGATCCCGTGCAGTTTTTCGATCCTTCAGGGTATCTTAATACCGTTAGTACGATAAGTGTAGGGACACTCGTCGCCAACCTTGCGAAAATCACAGTCGTAGGCATCGGGATCTTGGGTGCCGTTGCCGTGGTAGACTGTGTTGCTGATTACGTTGCAACTCACCTATTGCCGCAGGACGACGATGGCGCGGGGTGCGGGGCGATGCCAAACCGAGTAACCGTGCAGGCGCAGGAGAATGCAGGGCTTAGAGGGGGAGCAGGACGAACGGTAGAGACAACAGCCTTTGGACCGAAGGAACCTGGCGTAGGCGTGCGACAAGTACAACAAAAACTGGAAGAGCTCTATGTGATTACGATGGCAGCGAATTGGTTTCCTGCTAATCGCCTCCAACGAGACCTCCGCACAGCAATTATTCATGCGAGTGAGGACTTAAATCGATATCCACCTTTTGGATACACAGTTGAACGAGGGCAAGTTTTCTCCGAAAACTTCGGCAGGGACGGATACCGCGTCGATGTTGAAAATCGGCACGGCCATAATTTGAGATTCTTTTAGTTTGGGAATGTTTGAAAGTAGCACAAATGTTAGTATTTTCGCTCGACAATGAGGTACACGACCTGACTCTGGCGCTCCGCGACGCTCGTTCACAAAGTGATTGGGACTATAGGTTAGGTAGAATCAGTCTCGCGATACATTTGGGTACCCGGCAAGTAGAGTCGCTAATCGACGGTATCGTTACGAATGACCCACAGGCGATCTGGCAAAATGAACTGCGTACATCGGAAGAATTCAGACAACCATCGATTGACGAGTGTCACCGCGCAATTGCCATACTGTCGATCCTTGCTGTTGCACGAATGATCGGATTATATGACTTTCTCGATGCCACTAAGTCCGCGGATGATTTGTTTACTTATTCCGTGTCTCTCTTGGCTGTGCTTTCTTATTCGCGCACGGATTTTGAGAGGTTACCTGCTCGTACACCCAATCCAATTGTGAGTTTTCTGTCTCGGCTGGGACGGAACCACGTGGCTCTCGCGGGAAATGGTGTCGCTGTCCAAGAGTTCGCTATCGCAGTCTGCGATCACGTACTTCATTGTTCGGAGACTGGAGAGCACGTTGCTGAGCTTTCCGATGTGAAAAACCGAATCCGCGCCGGTATTAACTGACTTATCAACGCAAGTCCGCCGCGGTCAACAATAACTCGAGCGAAAAGGAATTCGCCACGCAGTACCACGATCTGCTCGCCCAGTACGGATTGCGTGGCCACCGCGTCAACGTCGGCAAGCCGCACGAGAATGGCGACGTCGAATCGTGACATGGGCACTTCAAGGATGCCGTCGACCGAGCATTGCGACTGCCGGCGGTTGGGAGCCCCCTTCTGATTCACCGGGGCCTTAGCGGATTCCGCGGGCGAAGAAGCTTCCTCGTCGTGACCGTTCCATCCAGCGCGTCTGGCCAGGCTTGCTAGCATGGTGGATTTCCCTACTAGCAACATAGGAGGCCAGTAAGATGGCGACAAAAACAGACAAGGGCAAAGAGCGTTATTGGCGGCGGATGCTTCGCGAAAGGAAGGCGTTGGGCGTCACCGTCGCCTCCTTTTGCCAGCAGCGTGGCATTTC
>JAGQPD010001181.1 GCA_020426865.1 Planctomycetales bacterium | reverse complement strand
ATGTTCGATAGCCTGGCCTATCGCAATGACGCTGCTACCGTTTTTCGCCGCCTTATTCGCTCGCTGCCGACGCGACGTGGTGTGTTGGGGGTTGCGACTTGTGACAAGGGGCATCCGGCCATGATGATGGCACTCGCCGGTGCTCGTGATATGCCCTGTATTTTGGTCCCCGGTGGGGTGACGTTGCCACCCACGCACGGTGAGGATGCCGGTGCCATTCAGACGATCGGAATGCGGTTTGCACAAGGGGTGATTGCGCTGCAGGAAGCAGCGGAACTGGGCTGTCGCGCGTGCGCAACACCGGGCGGAGGGTGCCAGTTTTTTGGTACAGCGGCGACGTCGCAGGTCGTGGGCGAAGCATTGGGGCTTTCCGTCCCGCACTCCGCCTTGGCCCCCTCCGGCCAACCCATCTGGTCGGCCATCGCCCGTCGTTCGGCCGAGGCGTTGCTCCATCAGTTTCAAAATGGGATCCGCCTCTCGGACGTGCTTACGTCTGCCGCTCTTCGCAATGCGATGGTCGTGCATGCGGCATTCGGCGGTTCGACCAATTTGTTGTTGCACATTCCCGCCGTCGCTCACGCCGCCGGACTGACGCGACCGGTCGTCGACGATTGGATCAAAATCAATCGGTCCACGCCGCGATTGGTGAGTGTCCTTCCCAATGGGCCGATCTACCACCCCACCGTTCGGGTCTTCCTGGCCGGAGGTGTACCAGAAGTACTGTTACAATTGCGCGAACTCGATCTGATCGATACTACGGTCTTGACGGCAACGGGGCTGGTATTGAACGAAGTGCTCGACGTGTGGAAGGGCTCCGCACGCCGTTCGCGTTTGCGAGATCGGTTGCATCAGCAAGACGGTGTGGACCCGGACTCAGTGATCTTTTCGCCCGCCGCGGCTCGAGAAAAGGGACTGGTCGGCACGCTCGCCTTTCCCACTGGCAACGTGGCTCCGCACGGTTCCGTGGTCAAGGCGACCGCCATCGATCCGCGAGTTGTTCGTGATGGCGTATTCCATCACGTCGGCCGGGCCCGAGTATTTGCCAGTGAAGCGGCCGCGATCCGCGCTATCAAAGGGGACGATGGTGGAGTGGCCGCGGGGGATGTCTTGGTGCTTGCCGGTTGTGGCCCGATGGGGACCGGTATGGAAGAGACCTACCAATTGACGTCGGCACTCAAGTGCCTGCCGCACGGACACCAAATTGCACTGATCACGGACGCACGGTTTTCCGGCGTGTCTACCGGTGCTTGCATCGGTCATATTGGACCGGAAGCACTGGACGGTGGGCCGATCGGCAAGTTGATCGACGGCGATCGGTTAGAGATTTGCATCCATCGTCAGCGGGCCGATGGTAGCATCAACCTGGTCGGTCATGGCGATCAACATCATGGAGCCGAGTGGGGGACGGCCGAACTACAACGCCGAACGATACGCGAGGATCTGGCTGCCCACCCGCAGCTTCCTGATGATACGCGCCTGTGGGCCGCACTCCAGGCCCTGGGAGGAGGCACCTGGGGTGGTTGCGTCTATGACGTCGATGCCGTCATTCAGGCCTTGCGATCGAAGACTTAACTCCCGTCGAAACGTGTGTTTCCGTTTCTATGCGACTTCTTGCAGGGCCCGTGCGTGTTCGGCCAACAGTGCGTCGAGCTGGCGTAGTGTGTCAGCATCAAGTGACAGATCGCTGGCGGCGACGGTTGACTCAATTTGTTGGGGTCGCCGCGCACCGACGATCGCCGAAGTGACGGCAGGCATGCGCAACGTCCAGGCTATTGCCAGTTGAGCTACGGTGCAGTCGAGCGCGGCGGCGACTTCCTTGAGCTTGCCAACCAAACTCAAATGAATACCTAGCTGGGGCGGTTGAAAACGCGGGTCGCGGGAGCGATGGTCGTTTTCGGGAAGTTGATCGGCACGCTGCGAATCAAAACTTCCTGTCAGCAGCCCCTTGTACATGGGACTATAACCGACGACACCGATCCCCTCGGACTCGCAAAACGGCAAAATCTCCTGTTCGATGTCGCGCACGAGCATGCTGTACGGCGGTTGCAAGGAAGCGATAGGATGAATCGGTTGAATGCGTTTCATCTGTGCGACATTGAAGTTGCAGACGCCAATGTGTCGTACTTTTCCCTGCTGAACCAATTCTGCTAACGCTCCCCAACCTTCTTCGATGTCTTCCTCGGGTTGCGGCCAATGCAGTTGATACAGATCGATTGTCTCGACCTGCAAATGGCGCAAGCTCCGTTCGAATTCGGTAAAGATGCTGCGTCGGTCCATTACCGGAGTGATCGAGCCGTCGGCCTGTACAATCCGCGTGCATTTGGTGGCGATTAATGGACGTTGGTTGGCTGGAATGCGGGCCAGCGCCTGGCCCACGAGTTTTTCGGATTCGCCGTCGCCATAAACCGCCGCCGTGTCGATCCAATTAATACCAAGATCGACGGCGCGGAGAACCGCGTTGATCGCCTCGTCCGCGTCCTGGTCTCCCCATCCGAATCGCCAATTCCCACCGCCGATGGCCCACGTACCAAGTCCAATCGTTGTCAGTTCGGGGCCATGATTGCCTAATCTACGTCGTTGCATGTTGGGGAATCCTGTTCTCGAATGCGTGCTTGTCAACCGTTGCCACGGTTTCGCGGTTCACGCGATTGGCTATGATGGATCGCAATCCGTGTTATTAGTTCTTACATCGAAGCTCTAGTTTAGCAATCATGCCCGACCGAAAAAGATCAACCGATGTCCATGTTGTTTATGCCGAACTGTATTTGCTGCCGATTCGCACACGCGTTCCTCTGAAATTTGGTAGCGAAACACTGACGTCCGTCACTTGTGCTCGAGTTCGCGTTGTGGTCGAGGGCGAATTGGGGCATTTTGCCACAGGTTGGGGCGAAACGCCCCTTAGTGTACAGTGGGTCTGGCCCGCCGCGACCTCTTACCAAGAACGCCACGAAGCACTCAAGGCGTTCTCTCGCCATCTGGTTGACACGTGGGTGGGCCACGCGAGCCCCGGCCACGCCTTGGAGATCGGCTGCGATTTTCTGGAGCATGTGCTCCCGGCCGAGTTGAAGAGGTTCAACGCGGCTCGCGCTCCACAACATCAAATGCCCCACCTTGCAGCGCTGGTCTGCGCATCGCCGTTTGATTTGGCCGTGCATGACGCCTACGGCAATCTCCACCAAGTACCCACCTACGATACCTACAACGCGCGCTATCTGAGTCGTGACTTGTCGTCGATGATTGTGCCGGACGCAGACTGTCCCATGGATCTTCGCGGCAAATATCCTGCCGATTTTCTGGTCACTCCTGCCCAGCAGACCCTGCTGGCTTGGCACCTTGTTGGTGGCCTGGACCCGCTATCCGAGGATGAGCTCACCGACGCATCGCCCGATGACGGCCACCCAGTGTTGCTTGCGGACTGGATCACTCGCGATGGGCTGCAATGCTTGAAGATCAAGTTACGGGGAAATGATGCGCAATGGGATTTTCGTCGCCTCTTACGAGTCGGCACAATCGGTATCGAACACGGCGTACGATGGCTGACAGCCGACTTCAACTGCACGGTCACCGATCCGCAATACGTAAACGAAATCCTCGACCAGCTGCAGACGCAGGCCCCCGAGATCCACGGCAAATTGCTGTACGTGGAGCAACCGTTCCCGTACGAACTTGACGAATTCCCGATCGACGTGCACAGTGTTTCATCGCGATCGACGTTGCTGATGGACGAAAGCGCTCATGATTGGCGGCAAGTGCAAAAAGGGCGTGCTCTTGGGTGGTCGGGAGTCGCCCTTAAGACCTGCAAGACGCAAACCGGAGCATTGTTATCGTTAGCTTGGGCGAAGGCACATGGGATGCCAGTGATGGTCCAGGACCTTACGAATCCAATGTTGGCTCAAATTACCCATCTTTCGTTGGCAGCGCACGCCGATACGATGATGGGGGTGGAGACGAATTCGATGCAGTTCTATCCGGCAGTATCGGAATTGGAGGGAAAGATTCACACTGGAGCGTATCAACGCCGGGACGGCATCGTTCGACTCAATACGTTGGGAGCAACCGGATTTGGTTATCGAGTGGACGAAATCGGCCGGCCGCTTCCCCCGCCCGTCGCCACGGCCGGCGACGCGTCTGGTATCCTATGTCGTTGATTGATCGCGCCGCATAGGATTCGCAGCTGGAGTCAGTATGAGTAAGTCTGTTTCTATCTTCGCCGTCGGGATGGTGGCGGGGATACTCCTTTCGACGATCGGTTTTGCTTTCGTTGCCCGACAGCTTCGAGAGAGCCAGACGGGATCTCGGGTTACCGTATTGAAGCTTGCACATACGCTGCCGGAGGACCACCCAGTCCATCTGGCGATGCTGCGGATGGGAGAATTGCTTTCGGAAAAATCTGGTGGCACGGTTGAGCTGCAGCTGTTCCCCAATGAGCAATTGGGGAGCGAGACTGATTGCATCGAGCAAGTTCAGCGCGGTGCCTTGGCTATGACGAAGACTTCGTCGGCACCGCTGGAGAGCTTTGTGCCCGAGTTGGCGGTATTTAGCGTGCCATATCTATTTCGCGACCGGGAGCATTTTTGGAAAGTGCTGGACGGTGAACTTGGGCTGCAGTTATTGGATGCTGGTGCATCGCAGGGTATGACGGGACTGTGTTACTATGATTCCGGCAGCCGCAATTTTTACACGCGTGCGGCTCAGGTCAAGACGCCCGATGACCTGAAAAACTTGAAAATCCGCGTAACGTCTAGTGCGATGTCGATGGACATGATCACGGCGCTGGGGGGCTCGCCTACCGCGATTGCCTTTGGTGAGTTGTATACGGCCCTGCAAACGCGCGTGGTGGACGGTGCAGAAAACAATGAACCAACTTTTTACACCAGCCGTCACTACGAGGTTTGTCCCTACTTTACCTATGACGAACATTCGCGAGTGCCCGATATCCTGCTGATCAGCACCGATGTGTGGAACTCGCTGTCGCCGACGGTTCAGGCGTGGCTGCGTGAAGCCGCCGAAGAGTCTAGCATGTATCAACGCGAGCTGTGGCAACAGAAAACGGAAGAGGCGCTCGACGCAGTAAAGGACAAGGGAGTCACCGTCTATATTCCCGATAAGTCGCTGTTTGCAGAAAAGGTGCAGTCCATCCACGATCGACTCAAGGGAACGAAAGTCGGCGACCTGCTGGAAAGAATCAAGGCGACGAAATGAACACAACCGAAAGTGCTCGTGACCACCTGCCGCTCGTGATATCCGGAAGCTGGTTACTCAAGTGGACTGTCATCGTGTGCATGGCCGCCCTCACGCTGGACGTCCTGTGGGGTGTCCTTTGCCGTTACGTCCTCAAACATGCTGACGCAATTATGCCCGGGTTGCGAGCCGTTTCCGCGTCATCGCTGGCGATGTCGATGGAGCTGTCGACCATTCTGTTGATTTGGGTTACGTTTCTCGGTGCCGCATTGGCCTTTCAAGACCGTGCTCATTTGGGCGTCGACTATTTTACGAGCAAGTTGCATCCCCAAGGGCGACGTTGGGCGGAATTGCTTGTCTACGTGATCGTCATTGCCTTTACCGTCACCGTCATGATTCTCGGCGGGACCGTACTGACATGGCGCACGTTCAGTGACCTGCAGACCTTGCCGGCACTCGGGATCTACAAAGGTTACATCTACTTGGCGGTCCCCGTCGGAGGCTCTTTCTTTCTGATGTTTGCGTTGGATGGGTTGGGGCAATGGTTTCGCACGCCGACAGATGTGCAGGCTTAGTTCAGTTTTCGTGAGGGTCCCGTGGCAACGACCGCCGTTATTCTTGTCGTTTCGTTTGTGGCACTGTTGCTGCTAAATGTGCCCGTTGCCGTGGCGATCGGTGTCGCAACGTTGTTGGCCATTTTTTCGCTGGGCGATGTTCCCGCGTCCCTTGTCATTTCCCAACGGATGGCGTCGGGGATCGACAGCGTCAACTTGCTGGCAATACCGTTTTTCGTGTTGGCGGGGCACCTGATGGGACGCGGCGGCATGGCGAAACGGTTGATCGACTTCGCCGATGCCCTCGTCGGTTGGCTTCCCGGCGGCCTCGCCTACGTAACGACACTCACCTGCATGATGTTCGGCGCGATTTCCGGCTCGGCGTCCGGCGCCGTTTCCGCTATCGGTAGCTTCATGATTCCGCAAATGACTTCCAAAGGATACCCGCGCGATTTCTCCGTGGCTCTGACAACGACCGCCGCCACCACCGGTCTGGTGATCCCCCCTAGCAATATCATGATCGTCTACGGCGTTGTCGCTTCGAACGTGTCCATCGCCGCACTCTTCCTGGCCGGTGTTGTTCCCGGTATCGTCATCGGCCTGTTCATCATCGTGGCAGCGGCCATGTTGTGCGGAATTCACGGTATCGGCAAGGTCCCCGAAGAGCGAAACGTACAACTTTGGCGTGCCACGTTGACGGCACTCCCCAGCTTGTTTCTCGTGATCGTTGTACTTGGCGGGATCCTCGGGGGCGTTGTGACGGCGACCGAAGCCTCGGCCGTCGCGGTTGCCTACGCCTACATCCTGGGATTCTGGTTCTACCGGGAAGTCTCCCATCGCGATTTGCCGCAGATTCTATTGGAATCCGGCAAAACTACGGCCATCGTGATGCTGTTGATCGGCACGAGCCAATCCATGTCGTGGCTGCTGGCACACGAGCAGATACCGCAGGCGGTCAGTGAGGCACTATTGCGGTGGGGGGAAAGCAAGCTGGCTGTGCTGCTGCTGATCAATTGCGTGCTGTTATTAGTCGGCACATTCATGGACATGACACCGGCCGTCATTATTTTTACGCCGATCTTCCTGCCCGTGGCAATGGGATTGGACGTTCACCCGATTCATTTTGGGTTGATCATGATCGCAAACCTGTGTATCGGACTGTGCACGCCGCCGGTCGGGACGTGCCTGTTTGTTGGATGCAGCGTCGGCCAAATCAGCGTGGCCGCTGCCTCACGCCGGATGATTCCGTTCTACATTGCCATGATAATGGCCTTGGCCGTGATTACGTTCGTTCCACAACTGTCGCTGTTTCTGCCGCGGATCACCGGCTGGCTGGACTGAAAACGACGGCCTAAAACGGGACGTCCCCTTCGTCATAATCGGCTTCGGCCAATTCGCGATTGGCGTCGTCGACCGAACCGCTCTCGCCTCCTGAGTTGCTCATGACCTTGAAGCTGTACGCTTCGGCGTTGAGAAAGTAGCGGACTTCCGCCGACGGATCCTTTTGCCACTTGCGGCCGGCCAGTCGATACGTGACTTCGACATCGTCACCTACGTTCAGATCATTCACCGTATCGCAGCCGTCCTGCATGAATTCGACCGGAACATAATTTGGAAAACGGTCGTTTTTCTGTTCCAGCACCACCATGCGTTTGCGAAACCCTTTCTGTCCGTAGCTCTTGGTTTCGTCAATAAAATGGACAATCCCCCGTACCTTCGCATCACTCATGGTTTCGTTCCACATATTCTCGCAAAAATGACTTCGCAGTTTTCCATCTCGGCCGACGACCCGAACGCGAGGTGAATCGCAATTCGAGCATCTTGCCTCAGGCCCCTATCATAACGGGATCGGGCCGACCGGAAAACGGGGTAATCGCAAGACATTAGGAAAGTACCTCATCGCCGCCTACCTCCTGGATCAGGCGCGGATCATTCCGCCTTGTCGGCACGACGTGGCTGAATACCTTGAACCACCAGGTATTGGTTGCCAGGTATTGTCTGAGCGCACGCATTTCGCGAGCGACAAACGACAGCGCGTTGATGCGCAGGTCATTCGTCGTCGCTGACCTGCGCCGACTGCCATAGTTCGCAAAATTTTTCCGCGACGTACGGATTGAGCTTCGCGGCGTAGTCGAGAGGCAAGCTGTTGATACCTATCAATTGAATGACGTCGTCGAAGTCACGTGGTCGGTGGGATGTGGTCATCCCGCTTGCGATCTTCAGTTCCAAGAGTGTCTTCAGCGATATGTAAGGGATACCATCGGCACCGGTTTCCGAAACGTCTTCAGGGGGTGGGAACGCCACTGGTTTGGGGAGGCCGTCTCCCGGGTATTGTCCGACAATCAATGCGTCGACATTGACATCCGTAACCGCGTCGCGAAAATTCTTTGAGCCATCAAACTTATTGACCCAACCCAACCCAAGGTGTCGCTGCTTAAATCGATCCAGCTCGTCCTTCCGAATTAAAATGTCAACGTCGGCGGTTGTACGACGATGACCATGGGCGTTGGCGGCCATGGCGCCGGCAATCGCAAAAGGAATCTGCATATCTCCCAGCGTCTTTGCCAAGCGCTCCATCGTTCGGTGAATAGGGGATGTACCCATGAAGAATTCATCTGCCTGCCTGGCAACTTCCAGGATTGATTTTCGTATCATACATATGCCGTGCTGGGCTGGACTATTTCAGCGACTTACGAATTCTCTGAAAACCTTCCTGGACTTCGCCCCCCATCA
>JAGQPD010001180.1 GCA_020426865.1 Planctomycetales bacterium | reverse complement strand
GGTGGGCCAGAATGGCGCAGCCCACGACACGAAGGACATGTGCTGGGACTATCGTTCGGGAATGCGAGTACAGTCGTGTGGCACGAATACCACAATTAGCGTGGGCCGGACGAGTCGGTCATTGCCTGCCAAAGATAAACGAAAATATTGCGTATAAGATCGCTTTATCTGGGGGGCGGGGGGAGAGTCGCAACGTCCGATAATTGCCGATAGGTGCGGATTGGTGTCAACGTATTTTCAGATTCGCCCGCTAACGCTCTCGTGCCGCCAACGAGCAAACCATCGAGGAGCGCTGGTTGGAAGCGATAGGAGGGAGCTACAGCGGCTGCAATTGCGTTCGCAGTGGCTCTTCGAAAGGCTTATAGTCTTTGCTGTCGATTTTTTAGCGTGAAACGCAAATAAATACCTTGACCGCAATGGAGGGCTTTTGGCGATTTGGCGAGAAGAAGTTGGGTTGAGTATACTCGCCATGGATGCATCAAGGCGGCGAGTGGCCTGGCACTTGTTCTGCTATCCACTTAGCTGAAAGGCCGTAATGGGAAAATGCCTTGTGACTTGGGAATTGGGCGCGGGACTTGGTCACGTCATGTTACTTCGGCCAGTCGTTGAGGCCCTCCTTGATCGCCGACACCAGGTGTTCGTGGCGATGCAAGACATCTCGAAGGCATTTAGAACGTTCCGAGGGTTGTCGGTCGGATACCTTCAGGCACCGTTTCGCGTGGGAAAGGCCAATAACGTTCCGCGCGCGCTGAACCACGGTCATCTGCTCAGAAATGTAGGGTTTGGCGATCTGGAAGAGATGGCGGCACTAACAAACGCCTGGCGACACCTATACGCCTACACCAAGCCAGACCTTATCGTGTTCGATCACAGTCCCATGGCAATGGTAGCCTCGCGCGGAATGGACGTACGGCGCGTCGTGGTTGGAACGGGTTTTGAGATCCCACCCGATGAAACGCCATGGCCCCCGTTTCGATATTGGTTGCGCCACGACAAGGGTTTGTTGCAGCGGTCGGATGCGATGCTGCTCGCTGAAATCAATCAACTCGTAGGAGGTTGGCGAGGTGATCCGTTTGAGCGACTTGGCGAAATCTATTCCTCGTGTGATCAAACGGTCCTCGCCACTGTTCGTGAACTGGACCACTATCCAAGCCGGACCCCTGACGCAAGTTATTTTGGGTTGTTTCCAAATAGACCCGGCATTGCTCCAAATTGGCCCACGGCTGGAACGCGACGCGCGTTTGCATACCTAAATCCCTCGCCCAACCTCGCCGACTTCCTCCGGCTTGTACTTAAGGAAGACGTATCGCTCGTCTTGTATCCAATTGGTTGCAACGATTCGTTTCGGCAAGATCTTGGTGTTTATTCAAACCTCATGGTCGTCGACGAACCGGTGGACCTCCAGATGGTCGCAACGACGTGTGACTTCGCAATCCTCAATGGCGGATTGGGTGGCGTGAGCTCTTTGATTGCAGCGGGCTTACCACTTTTTCTCCTGCCACTACACACCGAACAGATCATAACCGCGAAGACTATTGAAAGGCTCGGTGTCGGTGGCTCGACAAATCGCCATTTGATGTCGCAAATCCGGCAAGATTGGGGGGAGTTTTTGCAGCACCTTCCTTGCTATCAGGAGTCGGCCAAAGCATTTGCTCAACGACAAGTGCTAATCGATCGCGAAGATAACCTTAGAAAGGCTGTGCTTGCGATCAGCACGATGCTGGCCTAACGGCAGAGTTGTGCGAGAGACACAAGCGGCCCCGCCAGCTTTCGCCAAAGGCGGGGCCACGAAATGATCAAGAGATCGCGCGTCCTTTATTTGTTACGAAGTTCCGGAATCCTCACCGGTCTTGAAGTAGAGAATATCCGTTCCAACGGCTCCAACCAAAGTATCGGCATCCCCGTCACCCGCTACCGAATCTGCCGCATTGTTGGTTGCATACAGCGTGTCATTGCCCCATTCACCGAACAGCGCGTCCGCCCCGTCTCCTCCATACATGACGTCATCGTGCTCCCCTCCATACATTTCATCGTTGCCATTTTCACCATAGAGGAAATCGCTACCGTATCCGCCTGAGAGGAAGTCATCTCCGTCCTCGCCGTGGATCGAGTCGTTCCCGTCACCCCCCGCGTTCAAGGCGAGGAGCGCATGGCCATAGAGCGCGTCGTTGCCTGTTCCGCCCCAGATGGTGTCGGCGCCATTCCCGCCGTAAATCGTGTCGGCGCCAGAGCCACCGAACAAGGTGTCCACTCCGGCTCCGTAATCGTAACGATGGAGAGGCCGGTTGGTGCCACCGACATCTTCGCTCGCGGTATAAAACGCGAGATTATTGCGGTCCCAGGCGATCGCCTCTCGATTATCCTGATCCTTGGCGTTAGGAATCTGAACCGGCAACCAAGACCCAAGCAGCGAACTAATCGAGGTGCTGGTGCTCGTGCGAGCATAGAGATGTATCGTGTCGTCCGACTTCAAAAGTACCTGCATCCCATCGGGTGAAATTTCACCGCTTGACGGCGAGTCGTTGGGCGTGTTCGCGGCAAACGCCAAGGTGACCGGCGCGGTCAACGTAAACGTGGTTCCAGCCGCCCAGGCAGCCGCCGAGGGCTTTGGCAAGCGGTACATCTTGGAATTTCCACCGGCGACTTCACCACCCTTGGTGACAAAGTAGATATCACCCGTTAGCGGATCAACCATCATGGTCTCGGAGTCCTTCCGGACGCCACCTCCTGCCGTGTCGTACTGGATTTGAATGCGATCGTTGACGGTTAGATTCCCACGGTTGCCATTGAACGTGTCGCTTGAGCCGATCGTGGGCTCTGCTACTCGGTAAATCGTATACGTACCACGTGCCAGGTCATTATCACCCGTATCAGCAATGTACAGGTAATCGGTCGCTGATTCTTTGTAGTAGGCCATGTCTTCCCAGTCGACGTTCGTAACCGCAAAGCCATTGCCAACCAGATTGAAATACCCGCGGCTTGCCCCACTGGCGGACGTAAAACTATTGCCGTAAAGCACGGGCGCGTCGCCGTGATCCTGGATGCTCCACATCACCGACGTGCTTTTTCGCCCTGGAACAATGCCCGACACCTCGGTCAACGATCGACCAGCTGGATCTGCCATATTCTGCCACACGACGTGGTCTGTAAAACCATCGCCTTGGATCAGGTCATTTCCCGCCTCGCCGTCGATGAGTGGCTCGTCGCCCCCTCCGCCATTAATGACGTCATTGCCATTTCCTCCTCGTAGCGTGTCGTTTCCATCGCCTCCTTCAATCCGGTCCACACCATCACCGCCAGTGATCGTGTCATTGCCGCCTCGTCCCTGGAGCACGTTGTTGGCGGCATTTCCAACGATCGTGTCGTTAAACGCCCCTGTTGCAGCTGCGACGTTTTCGAAGTTCGCAGCGACATTCATGTCGATTGTAACCGTATTGCCACCACCGCCCTGAACCTGAGCGTTGTTGTTGGTCAGATCGATGTTGATACTGTTTCCAAATTGCGTAAAGTCAAACGTGTCGTTGCCGCCGTACGCAAACTCATTGATGATATCGGTGCCAAGGACACCGCCGTCAAACTCGTAGTCGTCGTCGCCGTAGCTTCCACTCAACGTGTCGTTTCCGGGCCCGCCTTCGAGACGGTCATTGCCCATTCCTCCATCAATGATGTCGTTGCCGCCATCGCCGTGCAACTCGTCGTTGCCACCGTTTCCGTAGAGCGTGTCGTTTCCATCGGCACCATCAACTTCGTCGTCAAACGGGCTTCCAATGAACGTATTGTCGCTGTTGTTGCTGCCGTCAAAGAGCGTCGTGGAGGTCAGCGTTGCCGGGAATTTGTTGACGCCATTGACAACCCGAGCGAGATCGACTCGGTCGTCGTTTCCGTTGCCGCTCACATGCATGTCGATAAAGATCTCAAACACCTGATTTGCCAGGACGGTAAATGTCCCGCCGCCAAATCCGGGGAAATCAACACTGGGATTGGCGTTGTTCGCGGCCTGGCTCCACGTCACCTGGCCATTGGCATTAACACCGAGAACTAATATGTCGTTGCCGGTGGTGATAAACATGGCGTCACCGTCGGCGTCGAGGTTGTTGTTCTGGTCAGACAAGGCAATCGAGAGCGTTCCCCCGGCAAAAACTGCAGGTACCGCCCGGGTCGCCAGCGGTTCGAAGGTCAAATGTCGCATTCGTCGTCGGCAGCGCTCTGCCATGCTGCGGCTACCCGTACGGGCCAGCGAACGAACGCAATTCAAAAACCTATTCC
>JAGQPD010001179.1 GCA_020426865.1 Planctomycetales bacterium | reverse complement strand
GGCGGGACGACGGAAAATGGCGCGACGGCATCAACAATTGCTTACGAAGAAACGCGAAGGAGTGTCGGGTTCGCGCGATCGGACGGAGTCAGTGTCCGAGGTTGCCCAGCGGACGACACGTATTGCCCGACATATCGCTCGGGGCGACGAATTGACGGCAGAAGGGAACGACCGCGATGCGCTGAGGGCGTACCGGTTGGCGGTGCTGGAGGATGGTAAGAACATTCGAGCGATGATGCGAATTGCTCGGGCGGCGTACGCGTTGCAAGACTATCACCTGTCATCTGGCGCCTGTCGCCGAGTGATACAGCTTAGGTCGGAATGGTCGCTTCCGTATAGTTGGCTGGGGCGCACGTTGCTATGTCTCGGGCAATGGTCGGCGGCAGCGGACGCGTTCCAACGAGGATTGCAATTTGGTGCGGAAGGACGTGATCGCGAGTTACTAATGGCGGCCTGGCGGGCGATGGGCCGCAACGACTTGATACGATGCGAGATCGAGAATTGGATTCGGCTGATGCCCGACGATCCGGTGGCCACGCATTACGCCATCGCGGTTGGCCTGCGAAAGGCGTCGCGGGCGTCAGCCGAATTCGTGCGAACGACGTTCGATCGATTTGCCCGTTCGTACGAGCAGACGATGCTGGAAAAACTTGGTTATCAAGGTCCAACGGTAGTGCGCGATGTGCTGGCTCGAATGTTTGGTGATGCGCGTGCCGATTTGCAGGTCGTGGAATTGGGGTGTGGGACTGGTTTGTGTGGAGTCGAACTGCGAGCGTACGCAAAAGGCCTGACAGGTGTCGATTTGTCGGCTCCGATGTTGGAGGTCGCGGGCAAGCGCGGAGTTTACGATCAACTGGTCGAAGCCGACATTCTCGATTTCTTTGCCCGCGACGCAGGCAAGTGCGACCTGGTAGTTGCCATCGACGTTTGCAACTATCTCGGTGACTTGGGTCCGTTCATCTTCGGGTCGGCTCACATGGTGTCCGATTGTGGCAGGTGTGTTTTTTCTGTCGAGCAGATCTCTCGTGACAGCAACGGGGACGGCGCCGGTTCGGACTATCGCCTGGAAGTCCACGGGCGCTTTTCACATCGTGCATCCTACATCGAGCGGTTGATGCGCGAGGCCGGCTGGCAAATCGTCGAAATGCAGCAAGTGCATCTGCGTCGGGAACTTGGAGTACCGGTTCCTATGTTATTGGTCGAAGGCGTTCGCCATCGATAGCGTGCGTTACTTTTCGCGTGAACTTATCAGTTTGTTTCATCCAATACACAAAATAGCAGGAGTCGTATCATGCGTCGTTATCGCCATCGTATTGCGTCGTCCAAGGGCCAACGAGCTGCGCGACGTGGCAGACGGCTTACATCACCGGCGCGATTCGAATCGCTTGAAGCACGACAGCTGCTTGCCGTGGATGTGTTCCTACAGGATGACATCCTGCACGTCGCGGGTGACGATCAGGACGATGCTGTGATAATTGGCGGCGAGGGAGACGAGGTGGTCATTAGTTACACGGATGCGACAGGGAATCGCAGTCAGTTTCGACATTTTAAAGGGGAGGTTATTCCCAAGTTGGACATTCGCCTGGCGGCGGGCAACGATCTATTGCTGATCGATAACTCTCAGGTTGATGTCGCTGCAGTCTACCCGAAGTTCAACATGGATCTTGGCGAAGGCGATGACATCGTCGCGGATGGCAGCGACCTGACCGCACTGCCCACCGAGGCCATGCAGCGCGTGCAACAACTGCGCGACGGAGCCAGTATGTTGGCCGAGACCGTCGCCAGCACGTCGCATGACAGTTGGATTGATCTGGTCTCGGTCAGCACGGCAATGACCAATATGGACGATTGCGACGACGACGATCGTTGTGCCTATTTGCAAGGCACGTTGCAGGAAGTCGATGCGATCCAGTCGTTGCTCAACGATCTAGAAACAAGCATTCTGGTGGCTGCCGAACAGATTGGCACCGACGCCAATCAAACCGTCATTGCCTCCATTCGTGACGCTGGCCTGCAGCAACTGTTAGCACTGACGCCACTGGAAGCTCGACTCAATCTGGAGACTATAACCGAAGCGAAATATGAACTGCGTGCCGGTGAACCGGGGCTCCCCATCGAGATGGCATTGGAGCAACTCATCGATCAAGTTGGTGCGGACGAGGAGAGTCCGGAAGTCGAGGACCATCTGGAAGCCATCACGCTGTTGTTGACACAGGAGATCGAGACGCTAGTTTCCGCAGCCAACGATTTCGACACCGAGCAGAACACGAGCGGGCCGCAGGCCGATGCCGATGCGTTCGAGGCGTGGACACAGGAATTCGTGACCGCGGTGGTTGACGATCTGTTGGTGCGTGTCGAAGCGCGTCATTCCGGTGGTTTGAAGGGTGAATTGTTGATCTTGAACCAAACAGAGCGTCTGCTGGAACAATTGCCCAATGAAGACGAACTGATTGCCCCGTTCTCGGCAGACGACGACCTCGATAGGCGCGATACTAACTGGGGGGACGTCGCCATTGTCAAGTCGATGGACTTGGCATCGATCGACTTGCGAATCGAATCGGACTTGATTGAAGAACAGTTGGCGGAAGGTCTATTGGGAAGTGCCGATGCCGACAATGGATGCACGGTCGACCATGCCATCGTGGCGACGCTTGGTCCGGGCAACGATTTCTGGTTCTTGCCGATCGCGCTGGACCAGCACGTATCGGGAGGTCTCGGCAACGACATCATTGTTGGCTACACCGGCCATGATCTGTTGGAAGGAGACGATGGCAATGACTTGATTCTGGGACTCGGCGGAAATGACTGTATCTTTGGTGGCAACGGCGTCGACATGCTGTTCGGCAACAGTGGCAACGACGAAATGCATGGCGAAAGCGATACGGATGTGATGTGGGGCAATGGCGGGTCGGACACGATGCTCGGTGGTGATGGTACCGACGGCATGTGGGGCAACGCTGGCAACGACGACATGGACGGAGAGGCCAAAGCCGACCTCATGTGGGGCAATGATGGTGCCGATCTGATGGCGGGCGGCAGTGGCACCAGCGTGTCGATTACCATCGGCACGACGACGTTCGGCTTTGTCGCGGGGAACTTGATGTTCGGCAACGATGGCCCCGATACCATGACCGGCTGAAGGGGCTCGGATTTGATGTTCAGCGATGGCGCTCACGGCTGCACTCCCGTCGGGCCCAATAACGACTTGAGTTGGGGTAA
>JAGQPD010001178.1 GCA_020426865.1 Planctomycetales bacterium | reverse complement strand
GTTGATTGTGGGGATTCGTTTGTCCGTCTGGCAGCAACTGGAGCGTCCCTTGATCCATCAAGACTTGAGTGTCGTGGCCCTGGAACCGGCAGAACTTTCCACGGCGGAGCAAGTACGGGTGGAGTATGAAAAGGGTGCACAACGCACCGGTACTCCGCGTGCGATTCTCAGCGATGGCGCACGGAACCTTCAACGGGCCACCGACGATTTTCGAAGCCAACATCCGAAAACGTCACCTCTTTCCGATATCAAACACAACGAAGAGCGACTCTGGTTCCAAAAATGTGATCGACCAGATTTGCAGCCACAAGTTGAGCGTCGCGTCCGGGAATACAACCGGGCTAATACCACAGCGAATACGACGAATACGAATTGAGTCGAAGTCGCCCTTTGGTCCCGACGTCAAAAGTTGACTCGTGACGACTCAGTGTAGATATCCATCGACCCAACCGCGAGAACCTTGAGGCGGTACGTGGTTGGCAATGTCGGCCCCGTCCGCCAAGGTAAAGGAGATCGCTAGCGGAAATCGTCCCTTCGGTGCGCCACGCGTGTAAGTTCCTTCGCCCCAGAAGTCACCCAGTGCCACGATATCGAAACGCACCACGCGACCATCACGCACTTCAATCTTTCCCTTCAACTGGACGTCATAACCGCGATCACCACGTTTCGTATCTAATCGTGCCGACCCTGTCAGATATCCCCGCGTCAATGCCCTCTCTAGGTTGCGGATTTCGTTTGTGTTCCACATCGGCGGCTCGCCGCGAGTGTTATCCACCAGATGAAATCGCGCGATACGCTCTTGCAATGCCTTGGGGATCTCTCCGCGCACGAGCGCATCGTGTTCCTCCTGCGTGATCCACAGGTTGTCGCGGGACAGGGCACTTTGGAAAAGCTGCTTCCAGCGATCGTCAGTAGGTTCACATCCACCTAAGTTCTTCGCGTGAACTCGCAATACTAGACCTGATCAATCGCGACAGAGACAAACTGTGATTTCAACAGGGCAACGATTTCCGGATGGGCAAATGTCGACGCACGGTCGAGCACGCCGTTGTTTCACGTACATCCAAGAGGATGACCGTCCATTGCCCAAATGAAGATCGGCTTATTCTCACGGGCAGCAACGCGTTGCGCGTCCAGTAGTGCAATCTTCCAGGGAATGCTTTGCCAAAGCTCGTCGCCGGCCGGTTGCAGCTGACTGTGTAACTCTTCAAAGCGAGCATCCGTAAGCGGCTCTGCCGATGCCGAACGTAGGAATCCCACGCTCGCACTCACGAGAATCACCAAGCCAATGAAACTCGCGTCATAGCATCGCATTCTCGACTCCCCTTACTTCGGTAAAACCTCGATACTCCCGCCGCTGGCGCGACGAATTCCGACCGCCGATTGTAACATATTATTCCGTCTCGACCGTAGCTTGACACTCCCGGTCGAGACCCGATGCCGACCCGCACAACGCCGACCGGTGTCTCGGACTCCTATTTCTAAACAACTAGAAATGCATCTTGACGACGCCACCGATATGCACTACATTTCTAGTTAACTAGAAAACATGGCTGGGGCGGAGTTACTAGGTCAGGACATGGGGGGGGAACCGCGATGCCGAAACCAACGTCGGAACATCCGACTGAATTGGAGCTATTGATCCTGAAAGTACTGTGGGAGAACTCGCCGCTTACCGTGCGTGATGTCCGCGAAGCGCTCGCCACAGATGGACGAAAGCTCGCACATACCACCGTGATTACAATGCTCAACACGATGGTCGACAAACGGCAAATTGAAAAGCTTGAGCCCTTGCAAGGAAAGGCATTTCGCTTTGCTCCGGTACTGGAACGCGACGGCGTTGCCAAAGAGATGCTAGGAGACGTCGTTCAACGCGTCTTCGATGGATCGGCCGCGGCGGTGATGCTTAGCTTGTTCGACGTTGCTGAACTGGACACCGAAGAGCTGACAAATCTTCGCAAGTTGTTGAACCAAAAGTTGCGGGAGACGAAGTCATGAATGCATACCTGGACAAGCTCCATATGGATTGGAATCTGTTTTCCTTGCAGCTGGTCATCACGTTTGCTCATTTTTTATGGCAAGGGACGCTCGTCGCCATAGTCTTGGCCGTATTGTTACGAGCGCTCGCGCGGGACGCCGCGTATGCCAGATATGTCACATCCTGGATTGCGTTTGTGCTGCTACCTTTTTTCGTGGTTGGAACATTCTTGGTCGTGAGCTGCGCGGGGGCGCCCATGATTGCTGATCAAAAGCGTGCCGATAGAGTAACGCGTTTCGAAGAGACCATGCCAACGTCGCCGGTGTCAAGCATACCGGCGGGACCAACCTTTCCGCCAATGGAGGAGGCCTTGGCGAATCGTCCCGACGAATTCGCTGCCGGTCAAGCATCCGCTGCAAGTCTAAACCACAGCGGCACGCAACCACGACAACGACTATCAGTGCTTCTGTCGATGTGGTCGCCCTATGTGAGCGCGTTGTACGCCGTCGTCACCTCGGCAATGCTGTGGCGGCTGGGACGTTCGATGCAGCAGTGCAACCGAATAAAACACTCCGTCACGGACTTGACCGATCAACGTCTGCTGCGAATCGTCAGTGAGCGGGCGAGGAAAATGGGATTGCCAAGAGTGCCGGCGATCGGTTTCTGCGACCAGGTTGCCGTTCCGGTAGTTGTCGGAATGCTACGTCCGTTGATCGTCATTCCGCCTGCGATACACTTTCGGCTTTCCGAGGCGCATTTGCTTGCGATCATCGGCCACGAGTTGGCACATATTCGGCGATACGACATATTGTTCAATCTGGTGCAGCGCATCGTGGAAGCCTTGCTCTTTTTTCACCCGGCTACCTGGTGGATTAGTCGGCACGTAAGCCGCGAACGCGAAAATTGTTGCGACGACCTGGCTGCTGCCACGGCCGGCCGATTGTCGTATGTTGCCGCATTGTTGCAGATGGCCGAGCTGTGCCTTGGCAATGATCGTCCACGACGGGCAATGTTGGCGACACTGTCTGCAGACGGCGGTAGGTCGAGTAACCTTGGTGCTCGCGTACGCCGACTGCTTGGCGACCAACCGTCAACTCACATTGCTGTGTCGCGAAGCGTGACTGGTACGGCCGTTTCGATCGCCTTACTGTTGATCGCAACGCTAGTAGCGTGGGGACAGAATCAAGTGGGTGATGAACTCGCAACGGTAGACGATCCATTGAAAAAACACAACGTCTTTGCCCCCGAGCCCACATGGTACATCAAGCTCGCGGCCAACGAGGGCGCGTCGGAGA
>JAGQPD010001177.1 GCA_020426865.1 Planctomycetales bacterium | reverse complement strand
CTCCCGCTCTTCGCCCACTTCGGCGTGACACTCCAGACACGTCGCATCGGAAATCAACATGCTCGGCAATTGCTTGATTTCATCGAGTACCGCGGCTCGATATGGCCCTTGGTCACCAAATGTCGGCGGTACCATCACCCCACGGATAAAGATAAAGCCCGCGACCACGACGCCAAGTAACAACGCCAGCGTCCACAGGTGGCGCGTGTCGCGATAGAATGCTCGAATCCCCATGCAACGTCTCCCCGTCGGTCACTCGGTCACACGCGGGCGGAACCTCACGCTCCCCCCACTAAACGCCTTTCGGCCGCTCAAACTAGCAACTGCCGTGCCGCTGAAACAGCAGCGCCCGCTCAAGCTATCCGTCGCTCAAGGTTGCCCCGTCCATCAACAATAACCAGACCCGTGACCGCCCTATTCTAACAGTTTGCGAGCGATTTCGCACACCCCACCCAGGCGGATTTCGCACAGTGATCGAGGGGCTGTCGTGCTGAGGAGCTGTCGCGTTGTTGAGTGGGGACGGCCAGAGCTTTACGGCTGCGACTGCCGTGGGACTTTGCTACGGCCCGGACAGCCGTGGAACATAGGGACCCACGGCTTGACGGTCTGCGCGTCAGCGGTAACGCTAACGCACATGAACATCCTCGCAATATGCCTGCCGCACCGGCTACTCGGTGTGCTATTGGTCTGCACTACCTATTTGCTCGCTACGGCTGCCCTGTGTGCCGAGCTGTCCCGTCCAACGCAATCCGTCCAGCTGGAAAATCGTTTCCTGCGGCGGGAGCTGTCGACGAGCGACGGCGTCGCGAGGACGACTCGAATCGTGAACTTGCTCGATGGCCGTCAGCTCATTCCCACCGACAGCAACGAGTTCCGCATCCGACTGTCGCATTCCACCGCGTCATTGGAGCCGGACGTTGAACTAACTTGCACAGACTTCGAGATCGACGACATCACGTCCACTCGCGAAGGGACCGTTCAGCACTTGACCGTCCAACTAACCTGCCGCGATCGGCAGCTGCGTGCCGCATTGCACTACCACTTGGACGACAACGAACCTTTTCTACGCAAGTACTTGGAGCTCACTGCCGCCGAGGCGTGGGTATTGGAACGCGTTGACGTAGAATCTCACGCGATTCAAGAGGCGTATCAGCCTTACCAGTTGCGCGCGATTACCGCGCAGGGCGAAGCGAACTGGAAGCCTGGATTAGGGCAACCGCTCTACACGCACAAGTGCGGCACGTATTGGGGGATCGAGTTTCCGGCGGCTGATAACTTCGTACGAGATGGCAACATTCACTGCGGATATCTCTATGGACGCCAGCTTGAGCCTAACCGAACGTACCGCTCATACTGTGCGGTTCTAGGTATGGCGGACGATCCGCAGTTTGCGCGCGATGCGTTTTTCGAATACATCGATCGGACGCGCGTCCGCCCGTTGCGATTACAAATACAATACAACAGCTGGTTCGACTACGCCGAAGGTGTCGACGCGAAGCGATTCGCAAAAAGCGTAGATGCGATCCATAGGGAACTGGTCGAACGACGTGGCGCGCGGCCGCTGAGTGCCTACGTCATTGACTCTGGTTGGATGGATACGACCGACTGGTCGGAAACGGTCTGGCGGGTCAATGGAAAGTTTTCGCCCGACTTGCGTGAGTCACGCGACGCGGCTCGCAATGCGGGCTCAAAGCTGGGGCTCTGGATCAGCCCGGGTTGCCTGTTCGGCGCTCAATCGGCAATCGGGCCCATGCGAGCGGCAGGGATGGAGGCGATCGATCCTTGGATGTCCATGGCCGGTCCGAATTATATGGACCAGCTTGAAGCACGCATGGTCGAATTGACACGAACCGGCTGTGCGTTCTTTAAGCTCGACGGATTGTTCGGCCACTACATTACCCGCAACTTCGAGCTGCATGGCGACCGCTACGGCATCGCCGCCATGCCACAACTGCTTCCCGATGGCTTGACCGGGAGTGACGCTCGTCTGAACGACTCGAGATACGACGAGCTGAAGATTTACTATCTTGCGGCAGGAACGCAGCGACTGATGCAACTCTTTGGTCATCTGGCCGAGGCGGACCCCAACATTTACATCGTGATCTCCAACGGCGCTTATCTCAGTCCGTGGTGGCTACAGCATGTGGACGCCGTCTGGATGATCAACGCCGGGGATGCGGCCAGTGGCAGCGACCGAACAGGGGAACTGGTCTATCGCGACGGTAAATATTACGAACTCTGGCAGACGGAACATACACAGTTCCCATTATGTTCGCTTTTCAACCACGAACCGAAGAAAACGGCCAACAACGAGACGAAAGATACATTTCGGCGGTATCTTTACATGAACCTGTCACGCGGAACGGGTTTTGTCGAACTGTACATCAGGCCGTCCGCGTTGCAGGACTATGATTGGGATGTGCTGGCCGAAGGACTGCAATGGGCGGAGTCGGTTTTTCCCACATTTGGTCGAGTCCGTATGCATGGCGGCGATCCAGAACAACAGCAAGTCTACGGCTACACCGCTTGGACGGGCGAGCAAGGATACGTTTCAATCCATAACCCAAGCGACGAAGCCGTTGAGTATTCGCTCATCCTCAATCGCGAAACAGGACTTTTGCCGAGTTCCCAGCAGGCGACCTACCAACTTTCATCGCCGATACCTGGTGATACCCGGGGATTGAAATCCGAGTACCAATTTGGCGACACGCTGCATTTGACGTTACAACCTCGTGAGATTCGCATCCTGAGTTTTGACACGCAGCGACGTGACTGGAACGCGTTACGGACGCTGCAAAACCGCACTGCACGCGATTATGTCGCCCCCAAACCGATTCCCATCGAGGGGCATGCCGTGTTGGGTACGTGGTACTATCAAGCCAGCAAACAACCGCACTCGCGCGAGTTCACCGCCGATGGCCAGTGCATCCTACGCGCCGGCGATGCTGTGCAATGGACCAAGCCGGCGCGAGTCCTATCGGCAACGGAAGTCATCGTCGAAGACACCTATCTGCACCGGCTGCTGCCCGACGGATCGATGGATATCGAAGGACGATACCACGCTACGAAATAGGAGGATGTCCGACACCGATGGCACACGCTTCGAAAGCGAGACACCGATGGCACACGCTTCGAAAGCGATACGCTGATTCAATGTCCACCCAACTCGCGATCGGGTGCTCCGCCCCACGGGGATTCACCGGATGAAGTGCGCGGGGACGTGCGGTAGATCAGCACGGTCCCATCGCGACATCCCGCGGCGATCGTCCGGTCGTCGGAGGACACAGCGACCGATTCGAAAATCTGTGGGCTTTCGTCGACCATCAGGCGTTCGCGGCGACTACAACGGCAACGGCGTGGCCGACGCGGCTGACTACACCGTGTGGAAAGACACCTTTGGGTCGCATACCGCGCTGGCCGCCGATGGAAGCGGCAACGGTATCGTCGACGCCGCGGACTACACGGTATGGAAAGACGATTTCGGTGCCACGGAAGCAGCGGTGTCGGCGGCGGCCGTTCCCGAACCCAGCGGTGTATTCAGTCAATTGCTCATGATGTTCACTGTTGCATGGATGCGGAAACGGCAGCGGCTTCATCGACGGGTATAAGGCGGCAGTTGTGCAGGCGGAGCGTCACCCAGCTGTCCTCCGCTGGTTCGTCTTGCCAAGGTCCAAAAAAACTCGGCGAAACGGCTGTTATCGGTGCTGAAGTTTCAGGCCCGAAGGGCGACTCGCTTGCATCGCCCAGTGCCGACGGCCTGGGGATTGCTCCCCGGCGGTAACCAAAGTGTGGTGGGCGAGAATTGTCTCTGGGAAACACCGCGCTGAGTGGGCGGATATCCCGGTTCGCTCGCCCTGTCATGTGAAACGTATGAAGATTCCCGTAATGGCTGCCTTAACAAGAATCTGCTTCGGTGTATGATTCTTTCCGATCCGCGGTGCAATGGTGGGCAATTCCACCAAATCGCCGAGGCCGGCAATGCGAGCATGCGGGAATGAACGAGCACTTTCAACAGTTTTTGCTGCACGTACTGATTCAGCTGTCGGTGATCATCCTGGCCTCTCGCATCGGTGCATGGGTGTTTGGGAAGCTCGGCCAACCGCAGGTTGTGGGAGAGATCATCGCGGGTTTGGCGTTGGGCCCTTCGGTTCTGGGCCGATTCGCGCCCCATGCGGTGGGTTACCTGTTTCCCGAGGATGCCAACATCGTGTTCCGTGTACTCAGCGAATTGGGACTCGTGCTGTTGATGTTCCTGATTGGGTTGGAGTTCGATTTTTCGCATTTGCGTCATGTGGGGAAAACGGCCAGCGGGGTGGCGGCTGCGGGGATCGGGCTACCGTTTGTTCTCGGTTCTATTTTGGCGGCGTGGTTGCACCCGATGGTTGCCGCCGATACGAATCGCATCGGTTTCGTGTTGATCCTCGCGGTCGCGCTATCGATCACGGCCATCCCGATCCTGGGGCGGATCATGA
>JAGQPD010001176.1 GCA_020426865.1 Planctomycetales bacterium | reverse complement strand
CCCCGTAAGGAGTTGCGAAGGACAATTAACGCATACACGTCACATGTTGCCGCAACTCCTTATGGGGGAGAGGATTGGGGTGAGGGGGCAGAAGCGGAACCTGCGTCGCTTGCACGACATGGACCACGCGCCAAAACGGGTCTCATTGAGGATGTTTGATAGTCCACCCTGCGGGAGTGGCAAATCGGTAGGCCGCGTCCTAATTCTTAGGTGTCACAAAGCACTAGCTTATTGGTGAAGAAGACACCACAATGGAGGCTTTCGTCGTAAGCAGCATCATGTCGATTGGCCGTCTTGCCAATCGACCATTGGGTAGAAGTCGGAATTTGCCCCGAGTGCAACTACCAGAACAACAGAATCAGGAGTCGGAAATGAAGGTCGCTGTTCTCGTCAAAGCCACCCGGAGTTCCGAGGCTGGCGTGATGCCCAGCACGCAGCTGCTGGCCAACATGGGAAAGTACAACGAAGCCTTGGTCAACGCCGGGATCTTACAGGTTGGCGAGGGGCTGAAACCGAGTTCGCAGGGAGTCCGCGTTCGGTTCAGCGGTACAGATCGTACGGTGACCAAAGGCCCGTTTGCCGAGACGAACGAACTTGTCGCTGGGCTTTGGATTTGGGAAGTCGGCTCAATCGAGGAGGCGATTGAATGGGTCAAGAGGTGCCCGAACCCGATGGACGACGATTCCGACATTGAAATTCGCCCCTGCTTCGGCATCGAAGACTTTTAGGAGAGTGACCCGTCGGGCGAGCTTCGTCAGGAAGAACACGCATTAGCAGAACGCGTCGACGGCATGTCCGAGGACGAAGCGGCCATCCGCAGATTGATTGCTGCCTGGTCGCAAGCTTTGGAAGCCAAAGACCTCGATGGACTCGTTGCCGATTATGCGGATGATGCCGTGTTGTTCGATGCGATCCCGCCATACAAGACGGTCGGCAAGGATGCGATCCGACAGGTCTGGGCCAATTGCCTGCCGTACTTCCCGGATCAGTTCAAGTCCGAGCACCGAGATATCGTGATTCATGTCGAGGGCGACACGGCCTTCATGTACGGGTTGCATCATTTTATCCCGACTCCTGCGGACGATCCCGTCGGCCAGAACTGGCTGCGCATCACAGTTGGTTATCGAAGGATCAACGGACAATGGAAATCAGTGCACGACCACATCTCCACGCCATTCAACCCGATGAACAGTCAGGCATGGATGATTCGTGATCGTCACACACTCGAGATGCCGGACTACAGCGCCGCGAATGGTGGCAATTGAAATCTCAATTTACGACTTCCAGCGAAAACGGTTACTCCGAGCGACGCCGATGACCAAATTCTTGATTTCCTTTCCCGCTTCGGCAATGAACATCCGCGGCGAGGATATGCCTGCTGTCAGCGAGGCAGCACACGAGGTAATCCGTGATGCAAAGGCGGCTGGTGTTTACGTGTTCGGCGGTGGCATTAATGAAGACGTGGCACCGGTGATGGTTGCTGCCGACGGCACGGTAGCAACAGACACGTGCCTGCAAACCCGAGAGATAAACGGTGGCTTCTGCGTTCTGGAACTACCGTCGCGCGATGCTGCTGTCCGATGGGCTGCAAGGATCGCGACCGCCTGTCGCTGCCCCCAGGAACTCCGCGAGTTTGGGGATGATCCCGAGAGTTGACAGTTATTGCATCTGACAATGACACAATTTAAAAACCATTAGTCTAAAAGAAGATCTCACGGCGCCAGCAAAAACACCGTCTGCATTTGGCTAAGCTTTGTCTTACAATGGTTATTAGGGTCACACCTTTGTCGCTCAGCAAGAATCGCCGGGTGTTGCTCTGAAAAAGGGCCCACTACTTGGAAAGAAGAAACTCGCAACGATGAATTCATTTTTTCAAGTAGTAGCGCATGCATGGACTTATCGCCGATTCGGCAATAACACCCCGCTGAGGGGCTTATCGCCGGGGCGTCCGGTAATAATCAAGTTCTGCCAAAGTGCCACGGCTGTCCCGAGCCGTATCGCGGCAACGCCGCAAGGCACGACGCGCTGGCGTCAAAGACCCGGGTGGCACTTCG
>JAGQPD010001175.1 GCA_020426865.1 Planctomycetales bacterium | reverse complement strand
AAACAAAAACGCCCCCGCCAGGACGATAAACCACCACTGCTAAAACCTGTCTCTCGATCGCCGCAACGGATCGCCAACACGCTGCGACGGACCCATGGCCCACGACATGCCAACATGCGATGCGGACCAATCTGTAATCGCCGGACGCGGACGCGGTATCTCGCGCCGCAGGTCGTATTGGCCATCGACGGAAATCGAGGCCGACGAACGCACAAAGCCCGAGCCCCCACGAAGGAACTTGATGGCCGCCATACTGGACACGTCGATCTGGTCGGCGGTCTCGTCCTCGTGGCCCTCCCAGCTTAGGAGCTCGCCCATGTAGTCCAGGAGCCATCGCGGCTGTCCCTGCGGGAAATAGACCTTTCCAGCTTCGAAGAGCATCTGAAGGCCGTGGGACCGCTCTAGCTTGCCACTCACGCCGACGCGGCCCTTGAAATACCTTTGGGCGGGATTAAACGCCGTCACGTTGTATCCCGCGTTTCTGCATTCCTCGATCAGCGATCGCGACCCGGTCGTGTCCTCGATGATCACCTCGTGGGGCGCCTCGCGGGCCAGGAACTCCAACACATGTCGCCGTAGGTCCAACCAGCCAACTCGATCGCGCCAAACATCCCGCAGGCACAATGCCGATATGCCATGATGGTGCGGACTGGTCGCCCGGTCGATCGTATACCATGATGCCGCCACGCTGTAACTGTGCGGCTTGCCACGCTTCTCTCTGGCCTTTTCCTCGCTGGTGTGGGCACAATCGATCGTGACGATGCGTCGAAAGTCCTCGCGGGGAGCCTCGGTCATGCGTCCGCCATCGGGACTGAGCAACACGATGCGTCCGTGGTCGTCCAGGGCATAGCGACGGAAGTGCTTTTCATCAAAAACGGCCCCCTCGATGGCCTTCCACGACCCGCGAAATAGCTGGTGCGCCTGCTTGGCGGTCAATCGTTTGCACGTGCGTTCGCGGTATTCTGCAGCATCCAGACCGGGATTATCTTCCACGAAGCTTGGAACGAAGACGGTGTCACCTTTCTGGTAAGTATCCTGTACCTCGCCATCCTCGATGTTACGATGTGCCTCGTCCGGTACGAAACGATCTGCCACCCACAATCGACCTGGACCATCGGGATTCGTCGCGGCGCGTACACGTAGCGGTAGGTGCCGCACGTGGTGCGTGGCTTGGCACACGGGGCAAGCGGGATCGGGAGCGTCGCCGTGCTGGTCGCACGTGGTACGCCGCAAACGAGTGAACAGGAACGTGTATTGCGTCTCGGAAAACTCAGTCAACTCATCGAATCCGATGAACTGGTACTCAGGGCCTTTCCAATCAAATTTGTCCAATTCGTGTTGCATGTGACCAAATGACAACATCGCGCCACCTGGAAACGACCATCGGCCAGCACGTATCGAACCGTTCCACGAGCCGAAGTCGCCGAATAACTCCATCGAACGATCGATCAAGTCCTGCAGATTCGGCCGAGTCCGCCGGAATAGGATAGCGTGATAACTGGGGACGTGAAGGAACTGCGCGGCCGCCATCAGCAGTGCCAGACTTTTGCCACCGCCAAGGGCGCCACCGAAAAGTGCCTCCTCACAGGTCAGGCCAAGAAACGACCGCTGCCGCTCGCTGGGTGGATAGCCACAGAACTGCTGGACGTCCAGTGGCTGTGCATACGGATGGCCCGCCCACGGCCCGTCAGTCGCTGCCGCTTCCGTCATTCCTCGGGAGCGCAACCGGGTCGCTATCTGCTCCGTCAGCTGATCCAGCTGTTGCGGCGACAAGCTCTTCAACAACCGTGCGCACGATGGCTGTGATGTCAATTCCTGTTGAACTATTCTGCGAATGTCCATTTGCGGCTTTACTCCCGTATTTTTCAGGGCGCGCCGCCGCCAGGAGACGCATCGCTAGATCGTGATCATATTTCCTAATTGTGCCAACTATCTGTCCGTGGAAAAATACAGGCTCTTCGACGCCGTGCAGCGCGTGGTCATGAACCAAGTCCTCGATCTGGTCCGCACGCTCGTTCAGACTATTCTGAACAGCCAGAGCATATAGCGGATCGCCCTTCATCCACAAATAGTGAAGGCGCCGTAACGAGTCGCTGCCTTTACATGCCGCCGTCACGTTGCCATCGCAATGTGCGATCTCCCGGGCCAACCGACGCTTGCGCGGGTGCCTAAGGGATCGCCAGGTTACGAGTACACCGTCGTCCGGTGCCGTCGCGGGGACCGATGTCGGCTCGTCCGCGGGAATCAGTTCGGTGTCGTTGTCGGGTGTCGTTTCCATGTTTAGATTATACCGGTTTTCAGTCCGTCGGCTCGCCCAAAATCCGATACACCGTC
>JAGQPD010001174.1 GCA_020426865.1 Planctomycetales bacterium | reverse complement strand
CTGTACTACGGTGATTTTTCGGGTGATGGACAGCGGCACTTGATCGAGGCGGAGTTCGAAGATACGACGTTGTTTCCCGTTCGCGGCAAGAGTTGCTCCACCAACGCGATGCCGCATCTGGCCAACAAGTTTCCGACGTTTCACGACTTTGCCTCCGCATCCTTGCAGGATATCTACACGCCCGAAAAGTTGACAGACTCCTATCGCCTATCGGCCACCGAGCTCCGATCGGGGGTCTTTATCAACGAAGCCGGTCAGCGATTCTCGTTTCAACCGCTGCCGCGGATCGCCCAGATTTCCCCGGGCTTCGGCTGCGCCATAGCGGATTTCGACGGTGACCTGCACGACGATGTGTTCGTGGCTCAGAACTTCTTCAGCCCCCAACCAGAAACGGGCCGGATGGATGGAGGGTTAGGCCAACTGTTACTGAACGATGTCGGGAAGAAATACCTCCTGCGACCGATCACAGCCGAGGAGAGCGGCATCGTGATCTGGCAAGATGCCAAAAGTGCGGCGGCCGTGGACATTAACGGTGACCGGCGCCCGGATCTGATCGTCGCCATTAACGATGGGCCGCTCCTGAAACTGGCGAACGCGAGTAACCACATGGGCGGTCGTTCAGTTCGGATGATTCTCCAGCAAGAGGGTGCGAACCGTCAAGCGATCGGTGCAAGGGTGCAGATTATTTATGACGATGGTCGAACTGTCTATCGCGAATTGACCGGTTCGGCCGGCTATTTGACGCAACCCCCCAGCGAAACATACCTGACGATTCCCGAAGGCGCGAGCGTGCAAACGATCCAAGTCCGCTGGCCCGACGGTCAAACGGCTGAGCCGCAGGGATTCGACCGTGATGCCGACACTTGGGTGCTTCGCCGCTGACACAATCAGTCCCGGCCAGCTCCGGCCGAAGGTGCCGTCGAGGATGTGTCAGCGCAGCGAACGCATGCAGCAACGCGTTAGCGGCGATTGCGGCGCCGAGGCGTAGGGGACGTGGCGGCGCGATTTCGCCAGGCAACAATGGCGTCGCTGGGCGAAGCGCGATAGATCGCGGTAAATGTTGGCTCAAATTCCGCTCCGCCAGCGACCTGCTTGATCAGCGATTGGAAGCGTGTGCGGTTGGTGGTCAACACGCTGACAAACCCATACCGAGCGATCAACGCGTCGTCCGATTCGTTGGCGCTATCGGTAAGTTGCTCGACCTTCTCCATGCGCTGTGCCACGCCGGCAAGTGCATCGTCCCATGCGGTTCCTTGAGTACTCTTGCGATGAAGGGTCGTGGCAGCCACGGCCCCGCACCCTTCGCAAAACCAGTTCGGGAAGGCTCCCTGTGACGACATCCACAACGTGGCGATCATTTGCGTTAGACCAAACGTCGCATCATCGTTCCAGCCATCTTCAAGAATGGCAGCACCATAGGCGTCTTTCACCGAATACCGCTGGTGTCGGCGTTGATTTCTAGGCAGGTCACGCGTTTCCACCATCTGACCGAATTCGCTGTAGTCGTACCGCTGGGCGAACAGATATATCGTCACTCTCCCCTTCAGCAGGTTACGATTATTGTTGTTGGGTATGCCGGACCAGCGAGCAATGTCGCGAAGCTGTTGCTCCGCCAGTTCGCTGCCTTCGACAATCTGCTCACGCGGCAGATTGCTCACGACAAGGAAGTTGAGCGATTCCACGATCACCGGCATCGTCCCCGGCATCGTTTTCGACCAATTGGCTTGCAC
>JAGQPD010001173.1 GCA_020426865.1 Planctomycetales bacterium | reverse complement strand
GGCGTGTAGTAGCGAGCGAATGTTTCGACGAACTGCTCGGAACGGGAACGACGGGACTGAGCCTGCTCAACGAGACGTATAACGCCCGCAAGCACTGTGTCGCCGGCTGGTTTGGTGACTTCAATCGTGATCGCGCCGTCTTGGTTCACTGTGCCAGCGTAGACATCGTCCCCCGACGACTTGCCAACCTGGACGGATTCACCTGTGATCGGGGCTTGATCAATGGTGGTTTCGCCTTCGACCACTCGTCCATCGAGGGGAAGCTTTTCGCCAGGACGCACAACGATTCTGGTACCGACCTCGACTTCTTCAACATCAATTTCCCGCTCCGTTCCGTCCGATTGCACGACCCGGGCTCGTTCCGGGCTGAGCTCCATGAGAGACTGAATCGCTCGTCGGGCTCGATTGACGCTCCATGTCTCCAACACGTGTGATATGGCGAACAGCACAGCGACCGTCGCGCCTTCGAGCCACTCGCCCAGTCCGACCGCGCCGATCACGGCCACGGTCATCAGCACATTCATGTCGAGCCGCAGACGGCGGAGCGACGCCCATGCTTTGGGCAGTACAAATCGCCACGCTGTGGCGATAGCGACTAAATAAGCAAGCGCAGCAGGCCAAGGAACCAGCAGCGACGCGCTGGCAAGAAAGGAGAGCGCGATACCCAACAGGGTGGCGCCGGATGAAAGAACAGCCATCCACAATGGTCCGCGAGGCCATACGGATTCGATGCGTTGCCCTCGACTGGCATCCTCTTCAACCACAGATGCCCGCATGCTGGTGGTGGCGACGCGCTGCACGATTTCGCTCGCGCTGATTCGGGAAGCGTCGTGTCGGACGGTCATTGTGCCCTGCAATAAGTTAAACGAAAGGACACGGATTCCTTCTACACGTCCCAGGCATTCGCGCAGCTCAGTGATTTCATCATGGCAATCCATGCCGTTGACATAAAATGTCGTCGAATCATTCGGCATACTCGCGCTGGCTCCTGCTCGACCTTACTTTCTACTTGCCATCGACCGGGGTCGGCTCATCGCAATCGCCGATGTGATGGCGAATCCGAACAGTCGATCCGATCGGAGGTGATTCCGCAATCAACGCCTCAAACCGCGCATGCCGAACACGCCTCGCGCTTCTTGGGACTCGCGCAACTTCTGCTCTGGTGTTAACAAGCGTCTTTCCGTCAACATCCTCAATCGATACATGCACATGAGCGGGTGTGGTCGATCGACGGACAAAGCCGATAATCCGAATGGCGTTGTCCTCCACATCGGCGTGGATATCTCGGAAATGGCCTCGACGCTCCGGAATCTTGTCCAGGCGTAATGCTCCGGAGGCAATCAGATCAGCCTGGTGGACGCACCCGAACAGTTGCAGAGTGCAGGCCGTCACTGCTGCAACAAGCAATCCGGGAAATCGACTCGTCATGTGACATGCTCCGTTTCAGCACCGATGCTTGCGCAACTGGAGAATCCCGATCACCGGGATCGAGATTGCGATTCCTGTCACCATCACCGCGAAAATGAAACCCTGCATTGGTAGATACCAATGACCGAACTCGTCGCGATGGTTTGCCATGTGCCGATAGAGCAACCCGTCAACAACAACGGCGAAGACGCCAGCCGGAATCGACTAAAGGACTAGCGAGCGCACACTGGGCGGTTTCTCCGACGCCCCTCGGCGACGGGCCTTCGTTCGACGCCTATGGCTTCGCTTTTTCCTTGTCATGATCGTGATCGTGGCCTTTGTGATCGCCGTGCGTCGTGCATTCACCGTGCCCCACGCAACGGAGTTTGGTGCCCTCGCGCACCCACAGATGCGCATCATCCCCCTCGCCGGTCACGAAGTATTGCGTTTCGCTCTTGACCGGCTGGGCGGATCCGGGTTGGGCGAAGAGATTGGCAGCGCAGGCAGTCAAGCCAACGCCCAGAAACAGACC
>JAGQPD010001172.1 GCA_020426865.1 Planctomycetales bacterium | reverse complement strand
CGATTATCTTTTTGTCGCTAATCACTTACGCGAGGTGCCACGATTACGCTGCCCTAGTCGTGCATCCGTCGGGCACCCAGCACCCGATGAATTTACCCGTTATCGGACCCCCTAGGCGAGACCGCGGTCAAGTGAGCCGGCGTTTGCGAGCCTCCACATGGTCGCATTCAAGTTCGTGTGATCGCCACGCCCGCTTCTACTCGAAGGGAAAATTCTCGTCGATCACCGCCGCCGATAACTCAACAAGAAACGGCGCCAATCGATCGACAATCGCCGTCATCAACCGTCGCCCTTTTTCCGCTGTCGCCAAATGCGGGTTTCCAGATCCCGCGTTGGTCGTCAACAAGTGCCACGGCCGACTGATCCCCACCCACTTCTTGCGCAATGCCTCGAACCGCATCCTATTGGTCCGCCCCTCATCGGCAATCAACCTCCCGTCGGCATCTCGCCCCACCAGGTCCGGAAAATAGGCCAAACCAAACGACGTCTCCATCTCCCCCGCGTGGTCCTCCGGATGTTCAAAAATATCGTCGTAGATGCCATCCAACGCCTGATACCAGTTGCACAAAAACACATGCGCACAGACCCTGCCATAAAGCTCCCGCAATAGCGGCTTGAAATCGTTGCCTCCATGACTGTTCAACAAGACGACCTTCCGGATTCCCGCCAGCGTTAGCGATTCTACCAAGTCGGTAATCACCAGGTGCAATGTCGATGGATTCAAGTTCATCGCCAACGGAAACTCACGCAGGTTCGTCACCGTGCCATACGGGACCGTCGGCAATAACACCACCTTCGCCCCCTGCGCATAAGCCGCCGCGCAGAGATGCTCACCCACAATCGTTGCCTCAAACACATCCGTCCCATAAGGCAGATGCAAGTTATGCGGCTCCGTGGCCCCCAGCGGCAATACCGCCACTTCGTACTGCGACTGCTTCACATGCCCATAATTCACTTCCAATAGATTCCAAGGTCGCATCCCATTTCCTTTCCAGTGCCGGCCACCCTCGGTTCAGTCACACACGGTTCATGTTCTACCAACTCCACAGCCCATCACGCAGCTCCCTCACTGTGGTAACTTCAAATTCGGCAGCGTACGCTTTAGTTGCTCCCAGCCCGCCGGAGATACCCCGGTTTGGTCGACGTTGACAAACTGCAGTGTCTTCAACTGCGACAATGTCGGCAAGACCGCGTCGGTAACGCGCGTGCCAGTTAGCCATAGAACTTGCAGCTTGCCGAGCCCCCTTAGATTTGATATATCCAAGTCATTAACGGCCGTTCCCGACAGATCCAATTCGCGCAGTTCCGGGCATGACGCGATAAATGGCATCAATCCACTTCCGATCTTCGTGTGTTCCAAATTCAGCTGCTCCAAACTGACTGGCGTTTTCAACTGCAACACACCCGCGTCACTAATGTCACAGTAGCCCACATCCAGCCACACCAACCGACGATTGCTTGAAAAGGCGGACAACCCCCGATCCGTGACTTGTGTCCGTGCGACGCATAACTTCGTCGTTGCTTGTGGATCGTGCATTTGCAACAAATCATCGTCCGTGACCTGCAGAAAATCGCGGAATTCCGCCTCAAGCTTCGCCCCGTCTCCCCCTGCTTCGCTCGACAACGTTTCAATGCCGTCCTTTCCGTCATAGATCGTCCGCAGATACTTCACGAATGGTGCGTGGTATCGTCCTCGCTGCCCATCAATGAGGAAATGTGCCCAACCGGCCGACAGACTATAGAGCCGCCGAATTTCGGGATCTTGCTGCAACCGCTGCCGCCCAAAACCGCACAGTTCGTCGATCGGCCGCCAATATCGCTCGGACAACACACGATAGCGGGCGTACTGCAACCGGTCGGCATCAATTCCGCCAACCGTGCAGTATCCGTCGTAGTAGCGTAGCGATTCCATATACAACGCCACACCTTCGACGGCCCAGAAATTCGCATCAGCCCCAACGTTGGCAGCCACACGGCCGGTTTCGTGAAAAAGTTGATGGGTCGCTTCATGCACCCACGTCGATTCCAAAGCGGCATCGCCCGCATAGTAAAAGGCCATTCGATCTCGATCGCGATAGATACCCAACGAGATCTCAATCTGTGGCTCGACCGGCTTCAGATGATCAATGTACTGCTGGCGGTCCGCAAACAACACAACGCGATGCCGTGGCCCCAGCCGCGCTCGCGCTCCATCGGTTTTCCAGGCTGCTTGAAACAGCGACTCTGGCTGCCAATAACGCAAAAACAACTGCTGCCATACGCAATGCATGTCCTCCAACTTTTCTGCCAGGTCTTCACCCGCTTGCTGGCTGTGGTTGGTCAGCACCTGAAAGTGTTCTGTGTCGACCTGCCAGTATGTGCCACCCTTCCAACCTAACCGGTTATTGCGAGTTCTTCCGATTTTGCTACCGGTTGCAATCGTGGTGCGGCGCCAATGATCGTCTCGGCGCGAGTACCCGAGTACTTCACGAGCTCGAGCGTGATCGGAATCTTCACGGAGAATTTCATGCGCCAGCTGGAACGCATCGTCATATCGGCCATCTGCGAATGCCGCGTCCGCCAATTCCCAAAGAAGTTCGGCATGCTGGCTCCGAAGTTGCTGAAACTGACTGGACCAACCGCGTTGATCCGTTTCCGCTCCAGAACGACTCCAGTCATCATCGTTAAGGGATGGGTCAAGGAAATAGACGCGACAATGCGGGTCTCGCCGTACGTGCCAAGTTCGCAAACGGGCGGCCGCCGCCAGATCACCCGCCGTTTCGGCCCGTTCAGCCAACTCCGTCAACCGCCGAGAATAACCTTCGTAGAAGCTTGCTCGCCGAACAGCCCAATCGTCGGTTTGTCCGCAGGCCGAACCGGTCGCCAACGGTACCAACAGCAGGCAGGGCGCCAGGCAGACCGCCCCGACAATCCGCCTTGGGCAGTAAAACTGCGTCAAGTAGTAGCTGAGAATTTCCATTCCTTCAGTATAATGTCAGGCTTTGCACTCCAACCACATCCCTCCCGTAACAACCCCAAAGCGGCGTAACGGCCGTGGCAAACGCAATGAACGTCCAATCAACAAACTCCGCCCAAAACCCGTTGGATCTATCCCCCCCAGGCCTCGCTGCACGCGGGATCGAGATCATCCGTCCCCTGGAGACATCCGAGCCGCTGCGTCATGCCCTGTTCGATTTCGACGGAACGCTCAGCCTGGTGCGCGAGGGCTGGATCGACATCATGGTACCGATGATGGTGGACGAGCTTGCCAACACGGGCACTGACGAGAGCGTGTCGGAATTAACCGAAGTGGCCCGTACGTTCGTTGCCGAGCTGACGGGAAAACAGACAATCTACCAGATGATTCGGTTGGCGGAGGAAATCGCCAACCGAGGGGGATCACCGCAGGAACCGGTCCTCTACAAACACCGTTATCATGATCTTCTCATGCAGCGCAGCGCCGCTCGCCGCCAGGG
>JAGQPD010001171.1 GCA_020426865.1 Planctomycetales bacterium | reverse complement strand
GAGAAGCGTGCAGCTCCAACCATCTTTAATTCAAATACCGTTCTGTGACAAACCTATTGGCCGATATCATTGAGTGCAATCGACGGCTGAAACTCATCAAGGCAGAATTTGTCATGCGATTTGCTCCGCTGGGGCAAAGTTCACTTTGTGCAACGGCGGGTTTCCGACTTGTATGCGCGTTGTTTGATAAACCGCTACAACACCAAGGGAAGACAAGTCAGATAGTTCCTGTCGGTGGTTATTTGTTGGAACGCATGACAATAATGACCGGACGACATCGACTGTGGCGGGCGCCCTCCAGATCGGCCATCTCCAGGTCAGGCCGTCAGCAGTCGACCAACCAACGGTTTCCAATCCCTTCCGCGCTGGTACGGTTGGGATCATCTGCAATCCATGATAGGCGAGCAAGTTAGTCGCCCAGTTGGTGAGACTCTTGTTGCCAGATGCGGTTGGATCCTCCCACATCAGAGCATAGCGTCTGTCTTCCGTTGGGTCCCAACGCATCGAGAGCTTTTCGTCCGCAGGTTCCTGCAGCGTTGCGAGGGACGTTTCGAGACGTGAAACATCAACGCACTCGGTGAGTTGACGCGCGGTGTCAAGAAAGTATTGATGACCGGATCCAGTCACAAAGCAAAAGGGCGTCGGTTCCATCTGATCGCCTTGGCGTGTACCGCAGACGTCTGAACCGAAAGACGCAAGGAGATCAACGACTGCCCGAGTTTCCTTTGAGGATTCCGCGATAGCGTCTTTGAGTGTCTCCCGAAACTCGTCCAACTTCGCGTTCAGATGTTTCCCAATCGCCATTTCTGTTGAGGGCACGCACGATCGTAACGTCGTCAACCACTGCCTACGGCAATCGACCAACTCCGCCTCAATGGGAGCAACCGTTCTCGCATTTTCTTGCTCGCGTTCTTTTCCACGAAGCCTCTTCTTTTTCAAGGCGTCGCGAGCACGTTTCAATTCAGTCTTTTTAGCGTCGAATGCCTTCTGCAATTGCTCTCGCCGTTTTTCGGCGGCAGGATCCGCGGAAAATGGGCACTTGAGTTGTTTGGCAAGGATCGCGGCTACCTCAGCAACTGATTGCAAGGGGCCGTGCAAAGCCGGAATCCAGCGTCCGGTCTCGTCCTCCCAAGACATGCGAAGTTGTCCAATACGGCAGCTTGACGATAGCGTTTGGAAAACTCCCAACGCTGCAAGGAAACCAACGGGGTTGCTGCCGTCCAATCCAAGTAGCGGAAGCGAATTGTTCACGGCGACGTTTTTGGAATCTGAGTCCCTCATTTCGATACCTCCAACAGTTCAGCACCTGCCGCGTCATCAGCGCCGCCTGCATCTTCCTTCGCACTTGCAAGCTGGTCCGCAAGGCGCAGGATCGACTCAAGGTAGGCCAAGCCCCACCACCCATAACGGCGCGTCAGCATCCAAAAACGTTCCGCAATTTGGGAACGAAGGTGATGTGGCGGGCAATCAATACGCTCCTTACGCGACAGGCAGTGATCCAGAACATCGACGTCCGGTGGGTCGTTGTCGTTGACTACGGGAGCAAACGGCCTGGCGCGGCCGTGGTGGGAAGCGATCAGGTGAAGAATCAACGACTGATGGATGAGCTCACTCGGTAGCTCATCAGCATTCGCGACAAGTTGTACCGACAGCATTTCATGCCGAAAGCCCTTGGGTAGTTCGGCTCTGACACGCGCACATTCGGACTCACTGCGAGTCAACGGCATGCCGTCGGACTTTGCCAATAGTGCGGCATTGTCTTGCCATGCGAGCCACCGATCCGTCCTGTCCGATCGGCGCAACATCGCCTGGAATCGTTCGTCGGCCTTTCCCAGATCGTGGAACTTCGCCGCTTGCTCAAAAAGATTTCGACCGATGCTAGGATGAAGAACATCCCAGGCGTCTGTTACGGTATTTAGGACATGCTGCGTGTGAGCAGCCAACGATACTTCGCCGCGCGGTGAATGTGATCTCTCGTCGTCACCTTCTTCGATCGGAGGATTGAACCACTCCGATTGCCGTAGCCGCTTTTTGCTCGACAACACCACACCTTTCCGATCGGGATATTGCTCAACAATCAGCCCAAACGATTCGTCCGCCAGGATACCCGCGCGGCAAGAAAGTTCGGCGTCTGAATCGTGCGTCGCGTTGTGTAACTCTCCAAGTGCCAGTCGCCATTCCGAGAGTAAAACTCGCTCCTCCGAATTCGTGGCCAGTTCGAGCAGACGGATTACGGTGTCATCGGTGGGTAATCTCCGCAAGAGAGATCGGTGTATCCGCAAGACGCAACGATCGCGAGCGGCTTCCCATGCAGGTTCAGCAACATCGATATGCACCAAATCTTCGGTCGCCAGGCCCCGATCGTCG
>JAGQPD010001170.1 GCA_020426865.1 Planctomycetales bacterium | reverse complement strand
AACTTGGCGAGATTTGCAAGCACGAGTTCTCGCCCTTGAACGTGATGATATTGGTCCGCAAGCCGTATGTGCCGGACCGGCCGCGCGAGATGGCGGGGCGGCGATTATTTGGCAACCCCGACGAGGGGTTCCTGCAATCGAAACCGAAACGCGGGTTACTGACGTCTGCTGAGGTCCGCGCCATCGCGTTGTCGTTGCTTGACCTTGGATCGCGCAGCATTGTTTGGGACGTGGGCGCTGGCAGCGGAAGTGTCTCGATCGAGGCCGCACAGATCGCTGCTGAAGGAACGGTTTATGCCATTGAAATGGATGCCGACGATCATCAGTTGATTGTCGAGAATGCGGAGCGATTTGCCGCGACCAATGTTGTGCCCCGGCTGGGGATTGCCCCCGATGCCTGGGCCGACCTGCCTGATCCTGATGCCATCTTTATTGGCGGCACTGGACGCGGTGTGGCTCGGATGACCGAACTGGCATTCCAGCGTCTACGCAGCGGAGGACGGATCGTGATCAACGTCGGCAGCATCCACAACTTGACGGCCGTGTATGACGTCTTGCGATCGGCAACGACTGACGTGAATGTGCGACAAGTATTGATTTCGCAGGCCGTGGAACAGTTGGAAGCCGTGCGTTTTGAAGCCATGAATCCGACGTTCTTGATCAGCGCCGTGAAAGTCGAAAACTGATGGTTCGAGGTAAGTAGGACGCATGACGCACGCAACGATTGACTCGGAACGCTTGGACGTTATCGCTGTGGGAGCGCACCCCGACGACGTGGAAATCGCCTGCGGTGGGACACTTGCGAGTTTGGTTGAACAAGGGCACCGAGTCGGAATTGTCGATTTGACGGATGGCGAGCCCACGCCCGGATCGACCGGCCCCGAGCAACGAATGCAGGAGGCTCGCCGAGCGGCCGAGGTATTGGGGGTACATCGGCGAGTGACCCTCGAATTGCCAAATCGACGCTTGTTCGATAGTTTCGAAGCGCGTGTTGCCTTGGCCAAAGTATTTCGTTTGTACCGCCCCAAACTCGTGATCGGCTTTGGCGACAAAACACCGATGGCGTCACCCGATCACTGGCAAGCGATGCAGATTACCGATGCAGCCGTCTTCTACTCTCGGTTGACGAAATGGGACGAACATTTCGGTGGCCTGCCTGTCCATGCCATCTTGCGGCAGGTCTATTTCCATTTGGCGTTCGAACCCCTTGGTCAGCAGGCCGCATCCAGCCAATTCGTGACAGATATTACCGCGACATTGGAGAAGAAAATCGAAAGCGTCCGGTGCTACGCCTCGCAGTTTCCACCGGCGAAGAACTACATCTTCGACCGCATCCGCGGCGCCGCACTGCAGGCTGGCAGCGCCGCCGGTTTTGGTGCCGGCGAAGTCTTTACCTCCACCCGGACCCTAGGATCCCAAAATATCCTTGCCATGCTCAACATCGAATAACAACAAAGATTCCCCCATCTTCCTGCCCCCATTTTCCTGTCCCAATCCCTCCGTCCGTCCCTCCGTCCCTCCCTCCGTCCCTCGGTCGGGCGGCGCCGGTAGCTCTGGCAATACCTTGAACTGTTAGGTATCCGTCAGAGGGGGCCAGCGGTCGGCCAGATCGAACAGTCGAGTTAGCGGCACGACAAATCCTGGGAGGAGTGGCGTGGCGTATGGTTCGTCGCGTTGGAACACGCGATTGGCCATTTTTCCACCGTCGAAATGATACACAGCAAACGTGTGTGCGAACCGGTCAAGGATCCAATATTCTTTCACACCGGCAGTTCGATATTCGTCACGTTTGATCTGATAGTCTCGTTGTTGGTTTTGTTTTCCTTCTGACACGAATTCTACCGTGATTGTCGGCGTTTCATTTTCGTGCGGCAGTCGCCCCAGACCCGCCCAAATGGCCCGGTCCACGCGACGCCGATGAGGCCCGATGTTGACGGTTTGTTCGGATACGGTGCAATCAAGCGCCGCGCCCTGCGGGTGGCTTTCCTGATAATTTCGCAACAAACGTCCCAATTCTTCGTTGGGATCTCGTT
Organism: Planctomycetales bacterium; assembly: GCA_020426865.1. Lineage (GTDB taxonomy): Bacteria > Planctomycetota > Planctomycetia > Pirellulales > Pirellulaceae > JAGQPD01. Next base: position 1,139 of record JAGQPD010001170.1, on the reverse strand, counting down.
CCCTGATCGAAGGTGATGGATTCACGATCAGCACTCCATAAACCAATTCGTAACGCCACCCCGGCTCGAAGTCCGCGTTGTCAAATTCCCACGGACTGAGCAACATCCCGTTGGAGCGTTGACCGAGTCGTAGACGGGACGATGCTGGTTGTTCGATGGTCGCCATGGCTTTCGTATCCAGCTTCCTTCGTTTTTCTACCCTTCCTCCGTTCATCCTATCGGACGTGCGGCGCTCGGTCAAACAAAGTCTCACGGCTGGTCCCACTGTCTTCCAATCCGATCTTCCGGCCGCACTGCCCTACGACAATGCATCCGGGCACCGCGAGATATTTTACTTTGACACGGGCTAGCTGGCGGGTTATCATCGGCTCCGCAAGCTGAGAATGACATTTTGGTTCGTTTTGTTCGATTGTTGGGAGGTGTAGCTCATGAAAACAACTTGGAATCGCCCCTGGATAGCGGCAACCGTCGTCACCGTGTTGGGTTTAGGCTTATGCGAGGACAATTGCCAGGCGGATTCGATCAGCGTCAATTTCTGGCGAACCGACGCGGGTAACGTCAGCAACAACACGGTCGAGGCGGGAGAGGTAGCGGGAGTCGTTCCGGTTGATGGCCAGTTTTGGAACAATATCGGAGTTGGAGCTGGCAACGTCGCCCCGGCCACCTTCAGCGAAACTCTTTTGGATGACGGCGGAAGTGCGGCAGCGACGATCGAATCGACGCTCAGCAGCGCTTTTGTAGGCTTCAGCGGCGCCGCCAGCGCACCAGACGATACCGGCGACCGCAATATGATGTCGTCCTACATCAGCTGGGACGTTGCCACCGACGGGACGGCGCCGGACGATACCGGCAACATCACCGTCTCCGGGCTCGGGCCAGCGTACACGTCACAAGGATACGATGTCTACCTCTATGGTGACGCCGATGTCAACAATCGGACGTTCACGATCTCGATCGGCGGGCAAACCAATACGTTGGTCGACGATGCCACCTATGACGGTACGTTGACGCTGGCGGACGGCGTGGGCGGTGACAACGAAAACTACACCGTTTTTCGCGGTTTGACTTCCCCGAGCTTTTCGATCGAAATGGATTCGAGTGTGGGTCGCGGAGCGGTCAACGGGATGCAAATCGTATCG
>JAGQPD010001169.1 GCA_020426865.1 Planctomycetales bacterium | reverse complement strand
AGCGCCTGGGCGGCGAAGGCCTCGTTCAGTTCCATGATATCGACATCGGCCAGTGACACGCCGGCGCGTTTCAATGCCTTTTGCGTTGCCGGTACCGGCCCAGTTCCCATGACCGACGGTTCGACACCGGCCACCGCGGTGGCACGAATCCGTGCGATCGGCTTCAGGCCAAGTGATTTCGCTTTGTCTTCGGACATGACGAGCAATGCGGCGGCACCGTCGTTGATTGGCGAGCTATTGCCGGCGGTGACCGTTCCCAATTTCGGCATGAATGCCGGATCGAGGGCGCCCAGCTTGTCGAGACTCGTGTCTGCCCTGACGCACTGGTCGCGGATCGCAAGCACCCGCGTGCCATCTTCATCGCGGCCATAGACCGGAACGATCTCGCTGCGGAACTCGCCGTGTTCATGAGCAGAGGCCGCTTTTTGATGACTGTTCAATGCGAATGCATCTTGATCCTCGCGAGAGATTCCTTGCGTCTGTGCGAGGAACTCAGCGGTGACCCCCATCAGCAGAGCGCCCTTAGACGTGCGGTGGAAGAGTTTGGGATTCAGATTGACCCCGTGGTCCATGGGAATGTGTTGCATATGTTCCAGGCCACCTGCGATCTGCACATCCTCGGCACCGGCCATGATGGCGTGCGTCGCCTGGTGGAGTGTTTGCAGGCTACTGCCGCACAAGCGATTCACCGTCGCACCACCGGCATGGACGGGGATGCCCGACATCAGTCCGATGGTACGAGCGACATTGAGGCCCTGTTCGAGCGTTTGTTGGGTGCAACCCATCAGCACATCTTCGATTTCATTGGCAGCGATCCCGGTACGTTCGATCAGCGCACGAACACAGGCAACGGCTAAGTCGTCGCTGCGGACGTCGCGAAAGAGCCCTCGCTCTGGATGCGCTCGGCCGATTGCGGTTCGAACACCATCGACAATGACCGCCTGTTTCATGGTCGCTCCTACAATTCGTAAAACTTTTTATTCGATTTTGCCAATTCCAATAAGACGGGTGTCGGGCGAAAGCGTTCGCCGAGGCTTTCCAGCGGTTTGAGCAATTCCACGATTTTGGTTGCCCCCAATGTGTCGGCCCAATAGATGAGCCCACCGCGGAAGGGCGGGAAGCCAATCCCAAAAATCAATGCCAGATCAATGTCGCGAACGTTCCGCACCAGTTTCTCTTCCCAGACACGGGTTGCTTCCAGCAGCATGATCAAGAACAACCGATGGACGAGCTGCCGTTCGTCCGTGGGCGAATTGCCATGGTGGCGGGCATAGGGGGTCAAATAACGGTCAAGCTCGGCATCGGGTTCCGGCCGCTTTTTCTTGTTGGCATACGAATAGAATCCCGATCCGCTCTTCTGCCCCAAGCGTCCGGCTTTTACCAGGCTGGGCAGCACCGGCGACATGGCGAACCGATCAGGGAACGCCTCGCAGAGAACTCGACCGGCATAAAGTGCGGTGTCCAGTCCCACCATGTCATAAAGTGCAATCGGTCCCATCGGCATCCCGAAGGATCGGGAAGCACGTTCGATATCCTTGATCGCCACGCCTTCCGCCACCAGCTCCAGGGCCTCATTCATGTAGGGCATCAACAGACGATTGACGAGAAACCCGGGGCCATCATTGACAACAATGGGTGACTTGCCGATTCGTTTGGCATAGGCCACCGCCGTCGCCACCGCTTCGTCACTGGTCTCCGCGCCACGGATCACTTCGACCAGCTTCATTTTGCGGACAGGATTGAAAAAGTGGATCCCCAAGAACTGGTCCGGACGGGCCAGTCCCTCCGCCAATCTCCCAATCGGTATCGTTGATGTGTTGGTTG
>JAGQPD010001168.1 GCA_020426865.1 Planctomycetales bacterium | reverse complement strand
CATGAAAATGACGCAACGCAGCGGTTTGGCAAGGTGCGCGCTCATAGGATTCGTAACTCTACGATGTACTCTTCTACGATGTGCTGCCGTCCGTACGTAAACAAATACGGCGGTGGCGAACAAGCTCGACTCGGAGAGTCAAGCTACGTTGGGGCAACTACAATTCTACCCATTTTCCCGCTTCGGGAGCAGGGAAATATCCCTCCTTGTCGGCCAATACGGGTGGCGGGCTGTCGTAGCCAAAGTTATCGAGGTCGTCGATGAACCGAAACTCGGATTGCGTGACGTCGTCCCAGGTAACGATTTGGTTCATGTGTGCCGCGGCGCGTCCCATCAGCGACGCGTAGTCGGCATAGACGGCACGCTTCGCTTCGTTGTGCGGTCGATCATTACGGATGCTGTAGACAAAGTCGTCCCATTCCAGGTCCCAAGGACTTTTCTTGTCCGGAGATGGGGACCACTCGATATTGTCTTTCGCGATCCGATGATCTTTGAACATATGCACGGTTGCTGCATGGATATTGCCCGAGAACTGGCCCGACTTCTTCGTACAATGCACGAACGTGGCAAATTCTTGGAATCCTTGAAGAGCTCGGCGAAATCCGCAAAATGCCTTGCGACCGTCCGGGAATGTATACTCCATGTGGTAGATGTCCAAGTTTTGGCTTCGATCGTCACTGCCGACTTCGCGTCCTCCCATGCCGTGGCAGGAAACGGGCCAGTCGTTCATCAGCCAGCAGCATTCGTCAATCTGGTGGATCAGGTTATCCACCATATGTCCGGAACCAACCCAGAATAGATTGGACTTGCCGAATTGCAGTTGGTCTAATACACGGTTAGCTCGTTCGCCTTGGTCCCCCATCCAACCGCGCGAGTGCATACGGTTAGCGCGCACGTACTGTAATTCGCCCATTTCTCCGCTTTGGATCTTTTCGATCAACGCCGCGCGGGCCGGTGAATGGCGACACTGCAGTCCGGCAGCTATCTTTACTCCCTTCGCATCCGCAGCTTCGCCCGCTTTGAGCATCCGACGTAGTCCCGTGGGATCGCAAGCAAAGGGTTTTTCCATGAATACGTTGATCCCCTTGCTCACCGCATATTCGACGTGCACCGCGCGAATATACGCGCGAGTTGTGCACATGGCCACGTCTCCCGGTCGCAACAGATCCACGGCGGCCTTGTAGGCATCAAAGCCAATCAACTTGCGGTCATCGGCAACGTTGATCTTATCGCCCAGTTCTTCTTTCAATGCAGTGTGCGATCGATCGAGCTTCGCCTTGTCGATATCGGCCATCGCGTACAATTCAATCGGTCCCTGGCTGCTGGTATTCAGTGCATTGGCGACCGCACCACCCCCCCGGCCGCCGCAGCCGATCAGCGCCAATCGGATTGTGTTGTCTTCGGCCGCATGGACAGGTGCAATGCCGGGACGCAAGAGCGTCAATCCGGCGACGGCAGCTCCGCTTGATTTCAGAAATCTGCGGCGAGCGTCGTTGGCAGGAGCGTGGGGAGTTGCTGGGGGATGCATGGAGGACTCCTTGTTCAACAAAGAATGTGGGACGGCACAACCGTCATACGGCGGGACTGGTGTTTCGAGGAACCACAGCGGTAGATTGTACATGAACGCATTAGGCAAAGCTCATACCATGTCTGGAAAATACCCAACGGCATGTTCACTCCGCCGCCTAAGCAGCGGCCAGGACCTCCGTGCGTGACGAACTGGCACAGTGGAATGTGCGATTCGGGACGGGTGAACGGGATGGGGGACTTCGGGAACACGCATCGCGGCCACGGGGGAAGGGGCGGGAGGTTTCGACCAATGGACCGCGAAAAATGCCAAGATTCGTCGCCCAGCAGCGAAGGAATTCCCGGTTTCTGATGTCGCGATGATCGGGGCGCCTCGCCCAAATCGCGGTACATTTATCCCAGCTGGCCGGCGGGAGCAGGCGAGTGCGGATTGACGGGGCCGGTTGAAGCAATGACGATAGAAGGTTTATTGAAGTGGCGGAGACTGGCGGAATGGCTGCGGTCGAAGGCGAAAAGTAAGACGGTCTCGCAAACATAAGACGAATTGCTCGATGAAGTTTCTTGCGTATGCGATTCTCGTGTTTGTCGTATTGGGTGGCGTGGCGGCGGCGGCCTACAAACCGGTACGAC
>JAGQPD010001167.1 GCA_020426865.1 Planctomycetales bacterium | reverse complement strand
TGAATTCGCCGTCGAAGTTAAAGGCACGAGGGTCGCTGTCCGTGCCATATTCGGCGATTTTTCGATAATTGATATCCCCGGTCAATTCCGTCGAATCCTGGTTCTTCTCATCTTTGGGCTGGAAAGTGCCGATGCCGATGCGATCTTTTTCGCTGAGCAGGATCCGTCGGACGCGGACCTCGTTCACTACGCTCGTCCAATCGCCGTCGTGCCGTTTCAATCGATCCGTATACATAAAACGGCAGTAAGGACACAGTTCCCCGCGAATGCGTATCCGGTACGCTTCATCCGTCCGACCGTCGTTAAGCTTGCTCTCGACATCGCCACGATACTGCTCCGGAATCAAATGCAACGGTTCTTCGTGCATCGGACACCACGCTACCTCGCCTGTTTCCAAGTTGGCCCATCCTAAGGTGTAAAGCGCGCCGTCGTCGGTGGCGGAATAACGTTCCAATCCCTTTTTCAACAACCGTGCGATGGTGCTCTTGCTGCTGCCGACCGGCCCGTGCAATAACAGCACTCGCTTTTCGATTCCGTAGCCACGCGCCGCACTCTTGAAGGCGTTGACCAATTGCTCCAATGGGGCGTTCAAGCCGAACACCGCGTCATGGCCGTCGTCGAGTGGATCGTCGAAGAAGCGATAACGCGTGCGAGTCTCACGATTCACTTCGTACGTTTCCGTGCCATACGACATGATCATTTCGTAGAGTCGCTCAAACGCGTTTCGCGTCACTGCCGGGTGCGCGTGGACAATGTCCAGGTACTCGTCGAATTTGCCGACCCAGTGCTCTTTGCGAAATTGCTCCAGGTTCTGGCTTTCTGATATCAGCGATATTATCTGGCGACCGCTCATTCAGTCTCTCCTCAGTAATTAATGAAATACCTTCGCTCGAACTCCTTCGCTGCTTTGGATACTCTCAATCGTCGTTCCATAGGCCGTTGTAATGGCTGCCCTTCGACAAACTTGCAGATGACGAGTTCCCAACCGCGCACGACGAAACACGGCCCAGTCGATTAGGAATGCCTCCGAAAGCCCAGCTAAAGCATGCCGGCCACGGCGAAGAAGTTGGCAAAGAACGAGTGACGAAAGCGAAAAGTCGTTCAGGCAGGTGACGTCCTGTCAGTAACAGAAACGAGTCCTACAATCCGTCGCCTCAGCAGCTTTCGTCTCCACTAATGTTAAGTATGCTTCCAAGTTGCAAAAGCGGCAATACGCAAATTTCATTTTCGTCGCACACTACATTTTTTCGCTACTAATAATTGCTGTGCAACCAACACCGCCAGGGAAAATCCAACCTTTGTGAAAGTCTTCACAAAGTAACCCTATTCGAACGGAAAACGCCTGTAAGCTGCTATCACTGCTGCAACGCCCTCCTTCCCCGCTTCGTGCGCCCACGAAAAAGAACTCCCAACGGGTCGGGCGAGTTGCGAACGACGACGTGCCGCATTTGGCGAAACTGTGTCGGAGTCGCACAGTCCGCGCAAGAGGATCCGTGGGATTGTTTACGTGGACACTTGGGGAATCGCGCGGGAAAAAATCGCCTGGGTTTCCACGATCGACTAGCCGAGCAACCGCTTGACGCTTTCGACCAGCCGTTCCATCGCGAACGGCTTTCGGATGTAGTCGTCGACTCCCAACATCTCGGCGTATGCCTTGTGACGACTCCCTTCATTCGCCGTAATCATGATGATTCGCATCGGCACGGGACGACTACGACGGAGTTTTTCGAGAACCAGAAAGCCGCTTCGTTTGGGCATCATCATATCGAGAATGACAAGATCGGGCTCTTCCCGTTCTGCCATGGCCAGACCTTGGTTGCCGTCACGTGCAATGAGCACTTCAAATCCCTGATGGGACAGTGCATATCGAAGCGACTCGATGATCTCCGGATCGTCGTCGACTAACAGGACACGTTTGTCGGACTTGCCAGCGGATTGCTCATCGTTGGGCGTCGAATTGGTTTTCGCCATTGCCAAGGGTCCCTCTTCTGCTGACGTGTGTTGGCTACGTGTGTTGGCTACGTGTTCGGCTGCGCGTGTTGGCTACGTGTTCGGATGCCGCAGGTGGGTCGAGCGGCCGGAAATGTTATATCGGCCGCAGCATCGTATTTCCAAAGATTGTCCCCCGTATGACAAATCAAGCAAGGGGGGTACGGGGAGGAACGTTGGTTGGCAGGAGAGGGTGAACGGGAACGGTCGAATGATTCGCGGTCTTGTTGATGATGAATGCCGATTTCCGCCGGATGCTGATTGAGTTATGACGTCTACGGTCGCAGCGTCACGTCGCGACCGGATTTAACCACAGTCATCGGGAATCCTATTCATGCCATCACCGCTCGAATTGCCATATCGCCCTCAAGATCCATCTGCGTATCGGCCCAAGATCGGCCTGATCGGGTGCGGCGGCATTACGATCGAGCATCTTACCGCCTATCGCAACGCGAATTACGACGTAGTGGCATTATGTGACCTATTCGAGCCCCGTGCGACTCAACGTCGAGACGAGTTCTATCCGGATGCTGCAGTCTACATCGACTATCGCGAATTGCTCCGACGAGACGACATCGAAGTTGTGGATATCGCGTTGCATCCGCCCCAGCGGCCGCCGGTCGTGGAAGCGGCGATCCGCGCCGGCAAACACGTGCTGAGCCAAAAGCCGTTCGTCCTGGACTTGGATGAAGGCCAGCGACTGGTCGAATTGGCCGACCAGCACCAAGTACGGTTGGCTGTCAATCAAAATGGCCGTTGGGCTCCCCATTACAGCTATATTCGATCGGCGATTGCGGCCGGTCTGTTAGGCGAGTTATCGGCCGTGCACATGGCCGTCCATTGGGACCACACTTGGGTGCAAGGGACGGAGTTCGAAAACGTACACCATCTGATTCTCTATGATTTTGCCATCCATTGGTTTGACTTGATTTGTTGCTTCTTTGGCAATCGGATCATTCGCCGAGTGTATGCCAGTGCAACGTCTTACCGCAGCCAGCCGGTACAGCCACCGCTGCTGGCTCAGGCCGTCATGGAGCTGGACGGTGCCCAAGCTTCCTTAGCATTCGATGCATTTACGCCCTATCAACAGCGAGACACCACATACGTGGCCGGATCTCGCGGGACAATCTCCAGCAATGGTCCAAACCTGAAGGAGCAGGCGGTATTGTTGACGACGGAAGCGGGTGACTTTAACCCGACGCTTACCGGCACGTGGTTTCCCGATGGGTTTCATGGAACGATGGCGGAGTTACTCGGAGCTATCGAAGAGAACCGCGAGCCATCGATCAGTGCTCGATCGAACCTCGACAGTCTAGCACTTTGTTTCGCCGCCATTGCAAGTGCCGAGTCGGGTCGCCCAGTCGTCCCGGGGACTGTCCGAGAATTGCCTCCCAACCGATAGCTCGTGCCTGACGTTCGATAACCCACGATCTTCGGGCCACCGTCCTTTCGCTCGATCAGATCGAGTAATCGTTC
>JAGQPD010001166.1 GCA_020426865.1 Planctomycetales bacterium | reverse complement strand
GAGGTGGGCGCGTCAAACACCGTCGCCGACGTGTGGACGGGCGAGTCACTTGTGCAGGTGGACGGCCAGATCCGATTGACGCTGCCACCGCGATCGGCTCGATTGTTGCGAGTCGAAATTGAGCGGAAGGAATCATCATCAAGCGAGAGATAGCCATGGCCACGACAAGTGATCGGTTCGAAGTATTGGACATTATCCTGGCCGGTCTGATGCGGCGTTATGAGCAGCGAGTTGGAGACGTCGGGCGAATTGTCGAACAGATGTGCAAGGACGGTCTGATCGCTACGCGAGATGACCTTGAAAACGACCATATTGCATTCCGTACGATGGGCGTACCACAGCTAGGCATCCAATCGTTCGAAAAGATTTTTCTCCATTGCGGATACCAGCGGCGCGAAAAGTTCTTTTTTGACCAGAAGCGGTTAGATGCCTATTGGTATTCGCCCCCGGCAGAACGTTATCCACGGATTTTCATCAGTCAACTACGTGTCGATGATCTGTCGACCGATGCACAACGTATTATTCGATCGTACACGGATGAGGTGAAATCCGATCCGGTGGACGAGCTGAATTTGGACGATGGCCAGATGGTCGATAAGTTTCTGCACCAACCGTTGTGGCGCACCCCGACGTGGGCCGATTACCAGCGATTGAGCGAGGAAAGCGAATACGCGGCGTGGGTGATCTACAATCGGTATTACTTGAATCATTTCACGATCAGTGTTCACAATCTCCCAATGCCCTACGGCACGGTGGCCGAGTTTAACGACTATTTGGAGCGTGCCGGGATCCGTCTGAACGATTCGGGAGGAAAGGTGAAGAAGAGTCCCGATGGGCTGTTGCTGCAAAGTTCGACCGTCGCCCAAATGGTGGACGCCACGTTTGACGACGGACAAGGTGGCGACGAAACGCACCAGATTTCTGGCAGTTACGTGGAATTTGCCGAACGTCGCGTCATGCCGGAATTCGCCGACTTGCCCTCGGATCAAATCCAGCGTTGTCATCGCCGCGACGGTTTTGAAGTCGGTAATGCCGATAAGATCTTCGAAAGCACCTATAGCCATCAAACCGGAAGGGAGATGTAGCCGGACCTCGCTGGGCCTCCTCGAGCACCCAGTCTGGACGCTCAAAGTACGCACAGCTATAGAGCATATGATGGTCCAGCCACCGTGCAAAGAATTCGTTGCCCAGGTCGTAGTGAAAATGGATGCTTGACCGCGACCGTCGGCGTGCGTTTCCAACATATCGGTGCAACAGCTTGCAAAGCAATGAATTGGATTTTCTGGAGGCTCCTTGATTGTGCCGATAAACATACTCCAAAAACGCGGCCAAATCACCGGAGAACGTCAGTGAACCAGCAGCATATGCTTCCCCAAACTGATACATCGGGTCCACCAATAGCTTGAACCACGTGCCGCAATCATGGATCGAAATCGTCCCCAGTCCCGGCTGTTGGACACTGGGGACGTGCGTCCCATTCCATAGATGCACGTTGACGGGGGGCCGACCGCAACGCTTCAATGCCCTTTCCAATTGACGGACAAAAAGCGGTCTCTTGCCGTGGTCGGTCTCGTGTGCACTAGTTGTGGGCGGAGTGAGCGAATTTGTCACGCCTGCTGGCAGGGATACTCGGCGCGGCACGGAGTTCGTTGACGTAGAAGACATTACACACCTCCCTTGGCGATTGTCTGCCCGTTTGCGGTGAGGGCGGCTGCATGGATGGATGTCTGTCTTTTCTGCCTGTCGTACTTCCCGACCTGTGGTGGCCTGCGTGATTAGTCCGCAAATACTGTTCCCAGACGACTGGTTGAACTCGTTTCAACGGCATATCGTTTGCACGTGCATCACGTGGCAAGTGTATCCCGCTCCAGGCAAGAGGTTCTGTGAAAAGACGGCCACATTAT
>JAGQPD010001165.1 GCA_020426865.1 Planctomycetales bacterium | reverse complement strand
AAGTCGGCGTTCGACAATCCCAGGACGTCCGTGTTGGTGGGCGTCTTGACCTCGGAGGGCAGACCCCCATAGGTCGACGCGTCGATGTCAGTGACAGCCATCGCCCACCGGCCGTTGCGCATGTCGTATGCGCGATAAGAGACGGATCCCTCGGCGTCGCGACTGAAGCGTAATTTGCCCCAGCGATCGAAGTGATACTTGATCGCGGGTTGGACGTTTGAGCCGTTTTCCGAGTTCGGCGTCGCGGGGAATGTGATGGTCAGCGTTTTGATGCGATCCGTCGGCTCGACTGTGTTGGCGTCACCGTCCAGGTCGTTCGCGTCGTTCCAATATTCGAAGCTCTGTTCGCTGACGAGCGTAGCGTTCGGGTTGCTTGTCGGTTCGGTCTCCTCGGAAACGGTCCCGGTGTATTTGTAGAACTTCTTCAGCCAAACACGTGTGTCGCGATAGTCAAAGCCGGCTGGCCGAGTTTCCCAAGTGTAATACGCAAGCATCGTCCCTTCGTTGGGATCAATACGTCCGTTTGGATCGGAGCCACCGTAGCGCTTGACAAGCTTTGGCATGTACCATTCATTGGAACTATAGTACCTGAAGCGCGTCACTTCGCCTGTGTCTTCCAAGGTCACCGTATGCGTCGAAGTATTGTAAAAGCTACAAGCACTTGGATGATAGATCGCGATTAGCTGCCCGTTATTGTTGTCCCACACATATTTCCAGACCCGGAACACCAAATTCGTGATCGGGTTATTCGGATCGTCCAGTGCCATCACCAACGGCTGTCCATACTTGTTGATCGTGATATGCTTGACAGAGCCATCGGGACGGACTTCTTTTGTCTCGATTGCCCATCCTTTTCGATTGGAAGGAGGCGTGGGATTGTCGGTGTAAGAGTATCGGTATTTGCCGGCGGCCCCGCCACCGCAGCAACTCGTGCCGAATTCGACGTTCTCGGATGAAACACGATGGTCGGTCTCGTATTCAAACCAGCAACTGCGATAGTCGTTTGCCGTGGCGTCGTTCGCCGCGATGACCTGTGCGGGTGTCAACGGCGCGGCCGCGGCGGCCAGCATGTCGCGATACCGAAACACGCTCTTGAGTTCGTGGCGGATGCCCGGCTTTGCGCCGGTGTAGCCGCCAGGCCAGTATCGGTAGTGAGTGTGCCAGCTGATGCCGAGCGAAGTCGTATCGCTGGTTTTACGTGTTTTCGATTCAACGAGAATCAAATCGCCAGAGTTGCCCGTATCGGCGTGTCCCGTGCCGCTATCGCGGTACGTGTACTCCACGGAACGAATCAGCGTATTTGGATCGCTCGTGCCGCTGCCTTCCCACACATCGATCTGGGAAATGTAGTAGCGCGAATTGATGGTCGTATACGAATAGCGGGCGTAGTGATTGGACGGGTCGACGACATAGTCGATCCGACCGTCGCTGTGGCGGACGATTTCCAGCGTGTCGCGTCGCTTCTTCGTTCCGTTGTCCGCTACGTCGCCGTAGCGACCGACGACGAACCAGAGCTTGCCGACCTTGTCGCCCCATGAGCCGTCGAAGTCGTGAAAAATCCAAAAATCTCCGGCGGGTTTCTGGAGGCGATAGGTGTGGTTCGGGTCACCGGGCGCGTTGTGATACAGCTTGGAGAGGATCCGCTTGTCCTTTTCCCAGGTCCCGTTGGCCAGCCCGTCGCCCGCGGGGTTGACG
>JAGQPD010001164.1 GCA_020426865.1 Planctomycetales bacterium | reverse complement strand
TGGATAGCGATCCAACGCCGCGCGCAACTGTCCACCCAAGTCGCGGTAACCCAGGTGCGTGACCTGGCCTTTGGTGCCGCTGGAGGAGTCCCCTCCTTCGCGGCCCAGCCCCAGGTCCAGCAAGTTCGCCACGAAGTGCCTTCGGCCATTCCAATCGTCCAGTGGAGATGCGTCGAGGTCGACCGCCACATAGAGGATCTGCCCCAGCCCTTCAGTGGCGTGGACGACGAGCGGTTGGTTCAGCGGATCATTCCCCTCGTATGCCAGGATGTTGCCACTCGCATCCGCCAGCACACTTGCCGATAGCGGAAGGGGAAATCCGGTGTTGCTGTCGACGTTCAGCGTAATTGGATAGTTCTCGCCGGCAAAAGATTCGATCCGGCCCGGATTGCGCATCGTCGTCACACGCTGGAATTGGCCGGGGGCGAAATCCTTCCATTGGCCCTCTGCACCTAGGACCGCTTCTCCCTGACTACCAACGCAAAAAATCAAGCAGCCACCGCGGCGCACCCAATCTCTTAGTGCCGCGCGCTGCTCGTCGGTCACTCGATTGAGAAAGGTAAGATCACTGGTCGATAGCGAAATCACGTCACACGCGTCGTATCCGAGCCACTGCGTCGGCATTTGTGCGGCCTCTTCCACCTTGGCGACCGTCATCGCCTCGTGTGCTACACGACGACGCACTGCCAAGGCGTCCGCCAAGCCGATCGGTTTTCCCAGTTGAAGCAACACCTGTTGGCTCGATAATGTGCCACGCCCCAGTTCGTCGGTGTTCGGTTGCCAATCGGTAACGTCACCGTTGTCTGCCACGAAGCGAACTTCCAACCAGGGTTGAACCGCCGCGACTCGTATCAACAGCGGTACCGATGCGGTCTGTCCCGCGCGGATTTCCACTCGAGACGCATCTGGGCGAAATGCCGCTTGCATGCCATCGCCATCGAGCGTAATCACCTGCAGCGTGCCGCTGGCATCGGATTCGGATTTCAGTTGCACGGTCATGGGGGTCCACTTGCCAGTCCGGAAAGCCCCCCCCAGACCGATTTTCACGCCGACGATCTCGACATCCGTTGCGGCGCGAGCATCGGCAATCGCCGTACGTGCGGGGGTGATCGCCGGTACCAGAAACGGCAATAGAACGGTCAGGCCGATTGTTTTCAAATGACTCAACATCCGTCTCTCGCACCGCATCGTGAACTAGATTTCGTCGCCATTACCATCCACTGCATTGCCGCGCAATCACTACGGTTTCCCCTCATTGGGACAGACACAGATCAGTTGCAGGCAGCCGGGACAACCCGTCCCGTATTTTTTTAGCAAGGCTTCGGTAAGATCGACGCCGGCCACGTTGGCAATCGTGGCCAACCACGCCAGGCAGTCGGCGAATTCGCCCTGGCGTTCTTCCAGCGTGCCGTCGCGCAACGCCGCGGCCAGTTCCCCGATTTCCTCCATCAGCCACATGAACGTGCCATCGATTCCGCGCGCGAGATCCTTTTCGAAATACATGTCCCGGATCAGCTGTTGGAATTGCCGTAACGAAAACTCGCTTGGTAGCGGCTTTACCGGGGGGGAACCGGGTTGCTGGTTGGTCATGGGGCGGAGTCCTGTCAGATACGAATTTTCTAAAATAGCACATTGGGGAAAGCAATTGCGGGCGGCACGATTCCTATATGGCTTCGGCCATGGCGTCTAGCTGCACGACCGATCGGGACTGTTCCTTTTCAAGGAAGGGTCGGCCGTACTTGACATTGAGATGGTCCCATGGCAAACGGTGCGAAATGTCGTACGGCTCATGTAACTGCCGATCGACGTCGATACCGCATTCTGCCAAGGCGTTCCACCAGCGATCGGCATCGAGATGTTCATGCCAGCTGTCGAGTCGAGCGCCGCGGCGCCATGCCAGTTCAATGGCAGCGGCCGTCCGCCGATCTCCACGACTGAGGATTCCCTCCAGTAAGCTTGTGTCGATTCCGTGGCACTTAATGTTGACATTGCGAATCGTGCGGCGACCCCAGAGGTACTTGTGTGCCCATGCGAAATACTCGCGACGTTGCATACCATTCCACTGATACGGCGTATGGGCCTTGGGGACGAAGTTGGACACGCTGGCCGTGACTTTCGCGTATCTCCCCCGTTCCTCTTTGCCGATCTTGGCGATTGTTTCCGCCATTTCGACAATGCCGTCCAGGTCGGCCGGGCGTTCGCCCGGTAAGCCACAGAGGAAATAGAGCTTCACACTGTCGAACCCATTGCGAAACGCCTGCCGGCATCCTTCGTAGAGGTCCTCATTCTTGATCTTCTTGCGGATTTGCTCCCGCATGTCGTCGCGGGCCACCTCGGGGGCCAATGTCAAACTGTTACGTCGGTCGGTACCCAGCAGTTCGGCAATCGAACGCAATTGTTCGTTGACACGCAGGCTGGGGACGGAAATGTTGACATTCAGCGGCCGAAAGACTTCCTTCAATCGTAAGATCAATTCTTCGAAGTACGGATAGTCGCTACTGGAAAGGGAAAGGATCGAGATCTCGTTGAAGCCACTGTTGTGGTAACTCTCCAACGCCGCTTGGACGATTGTCTCGACCGATCGGACACGTAACGGTCGCTTGATCACTGTACTCTGACAAAATCGGCACTGCCAGGGACAGCCCCGCATGATTTCAATCGCAATCCGGTCGTGCACGCACTCGACGAAGGGAACGAGCGGGCGAATGGGTAGCGGAATCGATTCGAGATCGGAAATCACCGAAGGTTCGATCGTTTCCGGTACGTCCTGCCGTGTGCGACTGAGGGAGGCAAAGCGATTGTCAACGTACACCGGTTCGTAAAACCGGGGAACGTAGCAATAGGGCAATTGCCGAGCCAATGTCGCCAGGGCCTCCTCGCGCTGCCGCTGTCCCGCAACGCCGTCGAACAAACCGGTCGTGTTGGCGATTTGTTGTTTCAGTTGCAGCCACAAGTCGCAGATCGCCGGCAGGCTGGGTTCGCCATCGCCGGTGACAAACGCATCAATAAATGGCGCCATGGGTTCGGGGTTTTGGGCACAGGGGCCACCCCCAAGTACCAGCGGGTCCCGCATTGTGCGGTCCGCGGCGTGCAAGGCAACTTGCCCGAGATCAAGAATGGTCAGGACGTTCGTCGCACAGATTTCATACTGGAGCGTGATGCCGAGAACGTCGAATTCGCAGAGCGGTGTGAATGATTCCAGCCCGTACAACGGCAAGTTGTGTTGGCGCAATTGCTGTTCCATGTCCGACCAGGGTGCGTAGACCCGCTCGCAACACCAGTCCGCGCGCTCGTTCATCATCGTATACAGGACCTGCATCCCGTGATGGCTCATGCCGATCGTGTACGTATCGGGAAATGCCATGCAGAGCCGTCCCTTGACGGAGTCGGCGTGCTTATGCACCGCGTTAAGTTCGCTCCCCAGGTATTGAGCCGCGCCTTGAACATGGGGCAGGACATGCCGCACCAAGAATCGCTTAAGATCCGCACCTCGCATGGTCATTCCTCGTCAGGCTCCGATATGGGTTGAGACTGCATAATCTAACGGTTTTCGTCTCCCGTGGATACCTATTCTGCATCGTTAGCACCACCATAGCCGGTGCTTACTCCCCGACGATACCACGCCAACCCAATAGACCCGTTGGGGGCGACTGAGTAACATCATGAAATTGGTAGGTCGAATCCACTCCCGTTGCGGAGCTTGTTTGCGAAGTCCGTGCCATCATGGGCCGCAATCAGGTGCGGCCGGAGCGATGGTTGGTCCATCGATGGTTAATATGACTGGGGACGATAGCGGAATCATGGCGGAATATACGACAATTGCGGAAGTTGGCAGCATTGCCGAGGGAAAATCGGCGGTGTTCAAGGTCCAAGGGCGGATGATCGCCGTATTTAACGTCGGCGGCCAGTACCACGCCATCGACGACTTTTGCCCGCACATGGGGGCTTCGCTGGCCGAGGGACACGTCGAGGAAGACACCGTCACCTGTCCCTGGCATGCGTGGCGATTCCGTGTCACAGATGGTACCTGGTGCGACAACCCGCGGATCAAGATCGATGCCTTTCCTGTCCGCCTCGAAGGCAATCAGATTCAGGTTCTGGTGGAAGAGAAGCCACCCCTTCCCTAAGACGTCATCCGGTCTAAGGGCCTTCGCAACTGGGGGATTGGACGCCCCAATGGCCCCCTGTTCCAAACCCGCGACCACCATTGCCCCGGCGTGATGGGTTGTATAGAGTTACTAGGATCGTATGCGACGGTACCGTAGCGGAGGAGCCAAATCGGGGTGCCATGATTGGTTTTTGTACCTGTTTCGCCAGTTCCGCGTCCTGAGCAACGCAGCAAACCACGCGAAAAAACACTCGCCCAGAATCGACTTGCCGGATGCCCTACCGAATCTTCGTTGCACTGCTGACCGGTTTGCTTGTAGGTGGAATTCCTCTCTCCAATGGCACTTCGTCCCACGCGGCCGATAAGAAGAGTGAAAGTAAGAAGTCTGATAGCGGCCAGTCTGATAGCGGCCAGTCAAGCAAGAAGGGGCAGAACGGCAGGAAGGATGCTGCGGACGATTCCGCGCTGGACCCGCCGCGGGATTTGACCGCCGAAGAATTGTTGGCGAAGTATCGGAAGTCGAAGAATTTTCGCAACGGCGATCAGATCGCCCGGATCGAGTCGGATGCGATTGTCGAGAGCAGCGGTCTGGCAGTCTCGCGTCATTCGGATGACGTTTTATGGACACATAACGATTCGGGGGACAAGCCGCGATTGTTTGCCTTCGATCGTGCGGGGCGCCATTTGGGTGAATTGAATGTCAACGGAGTCCGGCGCGCTATCGACTGGGAAGACATCGCCGCGTTTGAACTGGACGATAAGCCGTGGCTACTAATCGCCGATGTCGGTGACAACTCCAGCTCCCGGGAGTACTCGTTGCTCTACTTGTGTGTCGAGCCGAAAGAGGCCAATGGCAGCGTCGATGTCGATCAAACTGTTCGCTTCGCGTATGATAATGGGCCGCACGATTGCGAAGCAGTCGCCTTCGATACGACCAGTCGCTCGATTATGTTCATTTCAAAATCGTGGCAACCTTGGTGCGAAGTCTATGTCCTGCCATTGCCGGACAAATCCGAAGAAGGGATCGTCACAGCAAGACAGATCGCCCGGTTACCCATCCCCGGCGTGACGGCCGGTGATATTTCTCCCGATGGCCAGCGTCTCATTCTGTTGTCCTATGGCAAGGGTTATGAGTTTGTGCGCGAGAAAGATGAGAATTGGGCAGAGACGTTGAGTCGGCCCGGTACGATCGTCGAGCTTCCGGTTCGAAAGCAAGGTGAGGCAATTTGCTACGACCGGCAGGGCAAATCATTGTATTTGACCAGCGAACGCCGCCCGTCGCCACTTTTTTTCATTCCCGGTATCGACTCGGAAACGAATAAACACTGACTCGCTCTGCAAAATGAAGTTCGAAGTTGAATGCAAGTTTGCTGTGCCCGATGTCGACCAATTCATCACCTTCGCGGCAAAGCATGATGTTGTCTTTGGCGAGCCGGTTCGGCATGTCGATCAATACCTCGCTCACCCCAGTCGCGACTTCTCAGTAACCGACGAGGCCCTGCGAATCCGCCAGGTTGGACAGCACGCTGTTGTTACGTACAAAGGTCCGCGAGTTGACGCGACAACAAAGACCCGACGGGAGCTTGAAGTGTCCCTGGCCGGCGGTACGACCGATGACGTGTTGGCCATCTTCATTGCGTTGGGATTCAAGCCGGTGGCGGAAGTCTGTAAACGCCGCCGATCGGCGCGGATTCTCCTCCCTTCGCGGGAAATCCATGTGGACCTGGATGAGGTAGAGAAAGTAGGCACCTATGTCGAACTGGAATGCCTCGCCGATTCGGACGACGTGGACGGTGCCCGTCAAGCAGTCATGGACCTGGCCGATCAATGGAAACTGGGAACGGGCGAACGCCGAAGCTATCTGGAACTACTATTGCTCTTGCCTTGAGATCCAGGGAACCCTACGCTTTTGTCCCCCTGCCGATTT
>JAGQPD010001163.1 GCA_020426865.1 Planctomycetales bacterium | reverse complement strand
TGTGCTTCTTAGCATCCATGCCTGATTCCTTTGTTGTGAGTAGTGATGAAACCCAAATAGAGGCAATCGGGCTTATTCGTGTCTATACCAATCCAAAGCCAAGTTCACCGGCGTTCAGCGAGAAGTGTCATTAATTCCAGGATTTCTTTCTGGCACACCTTGAGCTGCCGGGATGTCGCGTCCCAAGATTTGGGGGCAGCAATCGTATCAAGAGAAATGGTGAATCAAATATGTTTTAATCATCAGAGATAATCCTTGTATGGGTTGAAACATAGAGTCTCTAGAATCCAAGATGGCTGCTTCTGTTAACTGAAAAATGAATCAAAAAAGTGTTTATTTCATAGTCTATTGCTGACGCACTTGAAGCCGCCGGGATGTAGAGCCTCTAAAACCGGGGGCGTGATTATGTCAAGTAAAATAGTGCACAAAATATGCAATATTTATTGGAGATATTTCTTTCATAGCTCGGGCGGCTGAAACATAGAGTCTCTACAATCCAAGACGCCTGCCTCTGTCAACTGTAAAATAGCGCAGAAAAACGTTTATTACGTGGTTTATTGCTGACATGCTTGAGGCTGCCGGAATGTAGAGTCTCTACGATTTGAAAACCCTGAGTATGTTAAGTGGGAAAGTAGGATAAAAAACTTTAATTTTCTTGGTTATCGCTTGCGCTGTTGGCGCGAACGGCGTGTCGTGTTGTCTGAATAGAACCTGGGTGGCTGTCGTGGTTAAGTGAAAAGCCATGGGAAAATAGTTTGTTTTTCGAGTTTGTTGCTTGCACGGGCGGGGCGGCCAGATTGGTCGGCCGAGCAGAAGCCGACTTGCAGCCGGCCGTGGGCAAGCCAGGCCCTCAACATCGCCGTTCCATACGCAGTGCCGGCGGCGTTAATCACAACCGCTTTGTGAAGGATGCCGTGCCCGGTGTCGATGGGATTTGGATCTGTTTCGCAAAATGCACGCCGCGCCTGCCAGCCTTATCGCAATTACCCAGTTTACTTGCAATCGTCATTTCTTGCCGAGTATGCTCTCTTGCTGGGAATTTTGGATAGCGGCTTGCATGCAGTGCTGGCGTATGGTAAGAAGCGGTTGCTGGCGGTGATCTGTGGCAAACGAGACCCGTCGGTTTCTTGACCCATTTCTTTTTTCACGGACGAGGATGGACGATGCTAGTGCTCAGTCGCAAGGTTGGGGAACGGATTTTGATTGGGGACCAAATCACAATTACTGTCGTGCGTTTGGCGACCGGGGGGGTACGTTTAGGAATTGAGGCCCCCGCCGATACCACGGTACTACGAGCGGAGTTGCACGATCGTCAGCAGGTTGCGGACTGCGACAATTCACGTACGACGTGACGCGCAGGTTACCGTAGAAGGTCGCACGATTGCGGAGCGGGCGTATCCTAGCGACGCAGGCGAGTTACTCAGACGCCGCGACGGACACGGGGGCCGCGCTGCGAAGATCGAACATTTGCCCGGCTTCCAATTGCCGACCGGATTGCAGCCAATTCACCAACCGTTTTAGTTTTTCGGGCAATTTGGGTTCGCCCGGTGCTTCGCGACCGGGCGCGTGTCCCCAGAGGATGCGGGTATTGTTGTGGGTGAACAGGCGGTAGAGAGTAGTGGACGAGTCGGAACCGATTCGCGTTTGGTCGTCGATAGCGTCGATGGCGAACAGATCCAGTTTCGACCAGTACGCGCCGATGTTCGTAATGATCTGGACCGCATCGGCCACCCGCGGGTCCCCCCACGGGGTGCCAGGTGGGCCAATGGGGAAGGTATTGTCGATCCAGATACGCGGGTAACTACCGAACCGTTGCTCGGCGGCCGCCACAGCTTGGGGGTCGGTCAGATCGACATCGTCATTGGGAAGACGAACCGCATCGCCGTCGATCGGCAATACGCCGGCGCGTGATTCTGTAACGACTTTTACCACGGCCACGGGTCTGCGATAGTGCAGATCGACGGTCACTTTGCCGCC
Organism: Planctomycetales bacterium; assembly: GCA_020426865.1. Classification (GTDB taxonomy): domain Bacteria; phylum Planctomycetota; class Planctomycetia; order Pirellulales; family Pirellulaceae; genus JAGQPD01. Next base: position 1,467 of record JAGQPD010001163.1, on the reverse strand, counting down.
GTATCGCTTGCAAATATCGCCGATATCGCGTACCCACGGATGATTGCGAAAGGCCTGGCGAAGCTGGATGGTCAGTTCTTGATGTTCAATATTATATTGTGCCAAGCTGTTGCCAACGAACACATCGTGGCGAATGTCCGACGTAATCCAGTCGGGTGGTGGGGTGATTTCAAGGTTTTCGAGCGTCAGTCGATGTTGAGGAGACTCGAGGACACGGTGAGCGTACGTTTTCCACAAGTGGTGGGTGCCGAGCGCCAATCCGACAAGGATCACGACGGCGACCGACATGCGCGCGGCGTTGCCGCGAATCGGGCCGGGAATGCGGCTGAAAAAGTCGCCTTCACTGGATTCGTCAGGTTCTAGTTTGCGGCTGCGTGCCATGATCGGTCTTCCTTCCTGGGACCGTCAATGTGGAAATCGATTACCAAATCTGAAGTTCCGCATCCAGTTCGATTTCAAAAGTCGTAGCGACTCGTTCTCGCACAAGGTCCATCAATTTCAACACATCGTCACTTGACGCGCCGGGATCAGCCAATAGGAAGTTTGGATCGCGGTCATATAGCGTCACGCGGCCGACACTGGTACCTTTCAAGTTAACTTGCTCGATCAACTCCGTAGCGCTGACGCCTTGCGGATCACGAAACATGCAACACGTTCCGCGTTCTCCGCTGGGCTGGTTGGCTCGGCGCACAATCCACAGCTTTTGCAGGCGGCGTGTCAATTCGGCCGGATCCTCTTCCTCCAGCAGAAACTTTGCGTCCAGGATGGCCAATTCATCGAGGCTGCTTTGGCGGTATGAAAATACCAATTCGTTGGATTGACGCGTAATCAGTTCACCGTCGCGGGTCAGCACGGTTGCGCCGCGGGTCCATTGACCAATATCGGTACTGCGGCTGCCGGAGTTAAGATGCAGAGCACCACCAACAGAGCCGGGAATTCCGACCAGGTGTTCCAGGCCGGCCAGGCCTTCGCGGACGCTAGTGGCGACGACATGAGAGAGTTTGGCTCCGGCACCGGCGTACAATTCATTTCCGTCGACACGAATCTCGCTGAACGCGGGTGCCGACAAATTGATCACGACACCGTCGTAACCGTGATCACGAACGAGGACGTTGGACCCGCCGCCGAGCAATCGTGTTGGAACGTCGTTTTCTCGGGCACGCCGTACAACTTCCGCCAAGTCGTCCCTGCAGGTCGGCTCGGCGTAAAATCGTGCTGGGCCGCCGAGCATCAACCAGGTGTGTGGCGCAAGCGGCTCGGTCTCGCGTACGGTGTGCTCCAAGCCGCCAAAGATTTCCATTGTCAACTCGCCTTCCCATGTCTGTTATCGCGACAATAATAAGCTCAGCAATGACAAGCTCAGCCCCCTAGTTCGCCACTATGTTGCCACCAATGCTCAACGATACCCTAGCATATCCAGGGTAACACGATATTCTGATCGGGCAGCGCACAAGCCCGAATCATAGA
>JAGQPD010001162.1 GCA_020426865.1 Planctomycetales bacterium | reverse complement strand
CAACCACCGGATCGACAGTCCGGGAAACCCGGTTTCCCAAGTGTTGGCATCCAACAAGTTACGGAAACCGCTTCGGACCGTTGCAGTAATGGTTGCAGTAGCGTAGCGGATTTGATGCAGATTGCAGATGAATTGCGAACGCGACTGTCGGCGGATGAATGCCGGCGGTTGGCCGGCCTACACGGACAATTAGTAGAGAGCGGTGGCTGATCGATTCGTCGCCGCGTTGGGCTTCGTCTCGAAAACTCGCCCGCTCCCGACTCCAACGGTTCTTATATTCTCGAACGCAGTCCGGTCAACGCCCGCTGCGCAGAGACGGTATCACTGCAAGTAGGCCTATCAGTAGGAGATTTACCGTTGCCGGTTCAGGCGGGGGGATACATCTACCTTTCACCTCATTGTTAACACCACCCTGTGCGACTATTCCGTACCAGTCGATGCACGCTCCACCAGAGGCGATCACCATCTGTAAAAGCGGTACCCGATTGCCGGAGTTCTCTTCACTACCAACCGATATGAAATACCGTTCTCCAACACCGCTGTCAGTCCAAACGCCATTGGTCACCGTGCCCGTGAACGGGTTATTGCCAGGGTTCTCGGCAGGCCAAAAGTTGTCATAGTACCACGTATCGTTGTTCGCCCGGTAATCGCTACCCATCGTGATGGCAATCGCTTCCGCCGATGTCGCATCGCTCCGTTTGTCGATTCGACGGGGGGGCGAATCACCTTGGACATCAACGTAACTGCCGACACTCAGCGTGAATGCCACTTCGACCGCCATCGAACCAATCCCGTCTTCTGTTTCGACGAACCAGTTCAGAATGATATTACCGGCATCATTTACGCCACCATCCTCCGCAATAACAACAGGGGCGGCCTTTGCCAAATCACATTGTGCTCCGAGGGTTGTCAGCAAAAGGACACAAAACAGCATTCGTCGCATGACATCCTCCGCAGCGATTCGGGGTATCCAGTTGACGTGGTGGACCTGCGGAAGACACTGACACCTTCCCGGTTCAAGCATTGCAGACACACAACGCTCATCCTGCGCGACTCCCATAACCTCAGTGTCAAACTTCAAATGCAGGATGCCTGCCCCCTAATCTACAGTCACACGATGTTGACAGCAAACAATAGCCAAGAGTAAGAAACAATATCGCAAAAAACCGCATTCTTGCGACAACGGTAGTCACACGACGATTGCCACCGATTGGCAAAGCTGCTGGAAGAGCCGAAGTGATTACCATACCCCCCCGGTAGTTGGGTCCTCCGAAGGGCGACCCCGGCTGGGCCGCCCCCTCGCTCGATCGAAGTGTTTTTTTTGAGAGCCATCCCCCACCAATATTGAGTCAGGACTGTTACAATACTTAGACGGTCGGAGCAGTGCCATCTGCGAGGGGCCAGCGTGGAGAATGGGAGACCCGCTCCAACGATATGGACAAGGGGCTGTGTGTCGTCACGATGGTACACTGGGACTGACTCCTCACCTCGCTGGCCCGGGGGACAGCTTCCAACTCGCAGGATGGGCTTTTGCGATGCAACCGTCCGTTGCCGCGGGTCACGTTGCCCAACGAACGTGCGGGAGAATCGATCCTGGAGCACTGTTTCGTCGCCCCAGTGACAGCAGCACGGCCACAACGCCGACATGAGTGCACCAGACGGCTCCGGCACAACGGAAAACATGGACGAGGCGGCCGCTGCGCCGAAGTAATCTTTCCACACTGTGTAGTCCGCCGAATCCGCGGCACCGTCATTGTTGTAGTCGCCCTGCGATCTTGACGACACAAAGATGAATTTGCGAATGATTAGTGCGTTATACGTCGTACCTGTGGGGCTAACCGTGTCGTCGCTGGCGAGAAGAGTTGAAGCTCGCCTTGTGCAGAGCCTGCGAGTGGAAAGGAGCAGTTGCGTCAGGTATTCGCAAGCTTCCGTCTAAATGACCGAGCGCGATTCTGC
>JAGQPD010001161.1 GCA_020426865.1 Planctomycetales bacterium | reverse complement strand
CGTACTTTGGACGTATCGCTACCCATGCAAATTCAAAGACCACAACTACGAAGGAGGAACGTCGTCCACACCGACGATCGATGGTAACAATGTCTATGTTCTGGCGTACGATGGTCAATTGCATTGCCTGGAGCTGCTGACTGGTAAGCTCGTGTGGAAACGGCATTTGGTGACCGACTTCGGCGGCCGATATTCCAGCTGGGATTATGCGGCATCACCCTTAGTTGTCGGTAACCGGGTGATTTTGGATACCGGCGCCGATGGCAATTCGACCGTAGCGCTGGACAAATCCGACGGCACATTGCTGTGGGGAAATGGCAACGACCTTGCGGGCTACGCAACACCGATTTCGTACCGAGCTGGTAACGTGAAAATGGTATTGGTTTTCAAGGCCCGCGCGTTGATTGCACACGACGTATCCAGCGGCCAGCAAGTTTGGCGCATTCCCTGGAAGACAAACTACGACGTCAATGCTTCCAGCCCTATCGCCGTGGGCAAGCAACTGTTCGTCTCATCCGGATACGGCGGTCGGCGTGCACGAGGCGCGCTGTTTGACTTGCAGTCGGGTAACCCTGAAGAACAGTGGGTTAACGACGACATCGAGACGAAGATGAATAGTGCCGTCGTTGTCGACGAGCATGCTTATTGTCTTAGCGAGCGCGCCGCTGGACAATTGATGTGCGTCCGATTGAAGGATGGCGTTACCGTCTGGCGCGAGGAGAGCTTCTCGCCGTACGGAGCCTTAATGGTGGCCGCCGGAACACTTATTATTCTGGATGAGGACGGGCAATTGGTCTTGGCCGATGCCGCGTCCCGGGGCTTCCACCAGCGCGGGCGTCTTGCGGTACTCTCTTCGCGAAGCTGGGCGATGCCCGTTCTGGCCAATGGATTTATTTATGTCCGCAGCAACGCCGGAGAGTTGGTTGCCGTGGATGTTCGCAAACGTGGCTAATCACGTCTGACTTCAAGACCGACGATTTCCATGTCGCACGGTGCCATTTTGCATTGGGCAAACGCGCCACTGGGTCACCCTTCCCCCCCATGAGATCATTTGTCCGCGATCGAAACTGTGGAGATCCTGCGGCAACGGTCGGATCCGCCGCAATTTGTGCCTACGTCCCCCCCAAGAGGTTGTATTCTAGACGACGAATATGTTAAAATGAGTCACGTCGTTGGGGCCTGGGTTGCCTGGGAGGTCTGCGGGGAGGTCTGCGGTGCCCTGGGGGATGGGGTAGAAAAGGGTGTTTGATACGCGTCCGACCTGCTATGTACTACGTGCGTCGAAACGAGTTATCGGCCCAGGAGGTGGACGGCGAGGTTGTCCTGTTGGACGCAGCGGGCGAGAGGATTCACCAGTTGAACGGGACGGCGAGTTTGATTTGGCATCGATGTGATGATAAGACAACGATTGACGATCTCGTTGAATTGTTGATGGCACATTTCGATGTCGATCGCACGACGGCACTGGGCGACGTGAGCGAATTTGTCGATCAACTCTGTACGTTAAAGATATTGACGCGATCCGAGAGGTGAAGATTATGTCGAGCCAAGGCAGCCGACGCGACTTTGTTAAGAAGGCAGCGTATGTCGCACCGGTCGTATTGACGCTGGGGGTAAGACCGGCGTATGCGAGGAGTGGTTCGGCGGGACCTGAGCGTGGGGATTGCGGCGATTCGCGTCGTGGAGGAGGGTCACATTCTGGCGGACATAGGCGAGGTCGCGGTTACTTTGGGTTCTTTCATCGCGTGGCTCACATTTTTCGCGACTGATGGCGTT
>JAGQPD010001160.1 GCA_020426865.1 Planctomycetales bacterium | reverse complement strand
GCGCCTACATCTTCTACCGCGTCGGCATCTCGCCGGAAGGCAAGTGGCAGTTCTTCATCGCCGGCGACTGACGGCGGTCACAACGCTTCCGAAAACCGGACGGGGCGCCCCTGCGCCGGCGTGACGATGTCGCCGTCCCACATGACGCGCCTGCCGCGGACAATGGTGCCGATCGGCCAGCCGGCGACCTCCTTGCCGTCATAGGGCGTCCAGCCGGCGCGCGAGCCGGCCTGGGCATTGGTGATGGTCTCGCGCCGCTTCATGTCGACGACGGTGAAATCGGCATCGTAGCCGGCGGCGATCCGGCCTTTGCCGACGATGCCCCACACGCGTGCTGGAGCGTCGCTCATCCAATGCGCCACGTGTTGCAGTGAACAGTTGCCAAGATTGACTTGGTTCAAGAGCAGGGCGAGTGAATTCTCGACGGCGGGGAGCCCTGAAGGAGAATTCGGGTAGGGGCGATCCTTTTCTTCCAAGGTATGCGGTGCGTGATCGGTCGCGATGACTTGAATCGTATCGGCCAACAGTGCGCGCCACAGCTGCTGGTTGTCATGAGCGGTCTTGATCGACGGGTTCATTTGAATGCGGGTACCGAGCCGATCGTAGTCGTCGACGTTGAAGAACAGATGATGAGGACAGGCCTCCGCCGTGATTCGGTTTCGGTGATCGGCCAGCACTGGCAATTCTGCGGCGGTAGAGACATGCAAGACGTGAAAGCGATGTTGGTGCCGATGTGCCAGGTCGATGGCACGTCGGGTTGCAACGATTGCGGCACGCTCGTCGCGGATCCGCGAATGGTCGCGAACGTTTTCCGTTCCAGCGAGCGCTGCGGCGTTGGCCCGCACCGTCGACTCGTCCTCACAGTGGGCGGTGATTGGCAAGGTTGTCTCGGCAAAGATGCGTTCCAATGCGGCCTGTTCGTCGACCAATAGATCGCCGGTGCTGCTGCCGATGAAGATCTTGATACCGGGCGTCCGGCTGGCAGCCTGCAATTCGGTAATATTGTCGGGGGTCGCGCCGATGTAAAAGCCGTAGTTGACGATCGATTTGCGGGAGGCCAGTTCCAGTTTCTGCGCCAGTCGCTCGACAGAAATCGTTTCCGGTTTGGTATTGGGCATCTCCAGGAAGGTGGTGACGCCTCCTTTGGCGCAGGCGCGGCTGGCCGTAGAAAGGTCCTCTTTGTGCGTCAGGCCCGGTTCACGGAAGTGGACTTGATCGTCAATGACACCTGGCAGTAGATGCAAACCGGTTGCATCGATTGTCTCGTCGACGACAGTGGTCCTAGCAGCATCGACGGCGGAGATCCGTGGGCCGTCTAGTAGAACCGACGTGACGATGGTCTCGTCAGGGAGTACCACAGTGGCATTTTTGATGAGCGTTTTTCGAGACATTGGGTGACCGTGCGATTTGAGAAATAACGTTGCAGCACGCCTGAGTCTTCCAAAACCAACGGAGTGCGTCAAGGGTTGGGACGACAGGCAACCCGGTGGTTGGGCCGAAGTAGTTTGGGCGGCAGGTAAGAAGTTGGCTGGCCGCTACGTCAGTATGTTGTCCTGCTTGCAGGGTGATCGAAATCGGAACTGAACGAACTGAGCGAGGAGATGAAGATGAAGGCTGTGCATGCCAATGATCAGACGTTTGACCAGGTAGTCGGCAGTAGTCACGTGCCCGTGCTGATCGATTTTTGGGCCCCCTGGTGTGGGCCCTGTCGGGCGATGAGCGGCGTGGTGGACGAGGTTGCCGAGGAGTTGGGCGAAACGGCTCGAGTTGTTAAAGTAAACGTAGACGAAGCGGCTGCAGTTGCCCAGCGATTTGGTGTGCAGGCGATCCCGACGTTTGCCGTGGTGCAGGGAGGTCAGCTTCGACAGCGGTTTTCGGGTGCGGTACCGAAACGACGATTGTTGGACGCGGTTCAACAAAGCGTAAATTAAGAGTGTGAGGGCGACACGACTGGTAGGCGTGGCGCCCTTACCTTGTTGCGGAAGGATCGAGCGTGGAACCAGATCGATTGCACGAAGAGGAACAATGGGTGCGCCGTTTGCGATCGGATGGGGCGGAGCGTGACGGCGCGATTGCCGAGTTACGGGATGTGCTCGTAAGAGGTCTCCATCGATCGCTTGGCCAGGAATACGGCGGTTACGCGCTCGTCGAAGATGTGGCTCAGGAGGCCCTGCTGAAGATCCTGAAAT
>JAGQPD010001159.1 GCA_020426865.1 Planctomycetales bacterium | reverse complement strand
CGACGACGACGACGACGGCGACAACAACAACAACAACGGTAACAGGAATTGAGTGACGTGTTTCATAAATCGACCATGCCTAAATACGTTAGTGCTTTGTGACAGCTAAGAATAAGGATACGGCGTACCGAGCGCCTCTCCCGGACCCTGACCATGGTGAGGGTCCGGGAGAGGCAGCCAATGACGATACTCTAATTCTTAGCCGCTCTAATTCTTAGCTATCACAAAGCACTAGTGTCGTGGTCCCCAAACCTCTTCGAGCACGGCATGCAAACGCGGATCGTGCTCTTTCAATTCTGCGCGCACAAACGGATAAAAATCATTCACGCCCAGATAGGCTTCCGTCCCTTCGGCGAAATATTCCTTATGATTGGTCATGCCGTAATGCTCTACCCGCTGACCAGTAAACAGCAGCACTTTCTGGTAATGCCCTTGTTCCTTGGCCTGGTCATACGCCGCTCGAATCTTCGCTTCGTCAAAGCCGAGGACCTGATCATGATACGCATGGGCTAATTCATGGAGGATCACGTAAGGGTGCTTTTCCCAGGTTCGGCGGTCGATCAGGTCCTTGGCAACCGGGACGTGGACGTGCTTTTCCAAACGCGGGTCGTGGCCATGTGCGATGAGCCAGCCGCGATCCGGATGGTATTGCATCGCGCCCAATTCGCGATTCTCCAGTTCGACCCAGATGCGTACCTGTTGCAGTTTTTCCAATTGTGCTTCAGGTACGATAAACCGCACTCGCTGCAGGTGATTTTCGAGCGCCGTGAGGGCACTGTCGGCGAGCTCCGCGTTCGCTTCGGCCAAGAGTCGCGGTTCAATATCGATCTTCCAGCCCGCAACCTCACGTTCCACCGGATCGTAATAGGACTTGGCGGCCTCAGGCTCGTCCCTTGTGTTCTTTGCGTCTTTGCCTACCGGTGCGATTGCGCGTGGCTCCTCGCTCGGAGTGGTGTCGGCGCCGGCGAGCCGATAGATGGAGTTATGAATGCGCCGTTCGAATTGTTCCCCATGGGAACCTTTCAAGAAGCAACGGATTTCCATGCCCCATGTCGGCGCGATGTCCGGGATTGTCAGGTCGATGGTATATCCGTCGTCACTGAGCGCGGCGGCGGTAACTGGCCACGATCGCTGATGGTAATGATCCGAGCCGTACCGGGCAGTGCGCTTCAAATCCCAAGCACTGATCGCATAGCTTTCGGTGGATTCGGCCGCGGTGCGATCGACCGGGTCGGTGAAAGTGATCTTCATGCCACGTTGATGGGCCTGCAATTTTGTGGGCAAATAAGCGGCGTTGTCCAGTTTGCGGACACGAAAGAAACCACCTTGTTCATGTTGGTTGCCCGCCCAAGCAAACATGCCGCAGGTATAAAGATGTCCGTTCGTCGGGTGAAACCGAGCTCGCAATGTCCCAGTCGGGAACTGAGGGATAGGCAATTCACACATCCCTCCCTGCTGCTGGCCGTCAATCGTCTCAAACGGGACGACGTACAGCTTGCCGTAGCCATACGATAGATTCAACAGCGACCCACCGAGCGGCCCCCAACGATGGTGCGGAACCCAAAGCAATTCGGCGGGTGACCGATCGAAGTCATTGGTGATCCAACACAACGGCTGTTGCATCGCCGAATCGGACTCGTCGGTCACATCGTGATAGCCAAACATGTTCCCGTAAAATCCGCCTTCGTGGACCCAATTGATGCGGTTCTTGGGATTC
>JAGQPD010001158.1 GCA_020426865.1 Planctomycetales bacterium | reverse complement strand
CACCGTCGTCTAACCCGGTCGTCCAGCGAAGCATCAGCGATTGGACTGCCCGCCTGGCTCGCCCCGCCAGGTTTGGCGTATTGACAAAGTCGACCAGGACAAAGTAGCCATCAAACCGCAACAATGGGTTGCCATTGATCAGCAACGAGTTCACCGAAGCGAGAATCATCACCGTGCGCGCAACTGCGTTCACGGTTCCCGGCAACGTGTATGTCCAGACGAGTCCGGCCGCGGCCGCGACGATCAGTTCGACCCAGACGCCAGCCAGCGTGATCGCCATTCGTTGCCAACGAGAAGCGACCATCCAGGAATCGGAGACGTCACAATAAAATGCCGGTATTCCTCCCAACAGACGTATGCCGAAACTCGGCACCTCAGCACCGAAATGCTTGCAAGTCAGCCCGTGCCCCAGCTCATGCAGTAACTTGACAACGGCAATCGCAAAAATATGCAACGTCAGATTGCGTTCGGCAAAGTGTCGATAGAATTCATTGCACTCTCCCGTCAACCGCTGCCACTGACTAATAACCGTCATCATCGCATAGACGACCAGCACGGTCGCCGCGACCTGTACCTTCGCAGAAAACACCAGACGCACGCGAGGCTCGATGTAGCTGAGCCAAGGATCCGGATTGAAGCCGGGCAATCGAGCGAACAGCAATGTCTGCATCCACGCTCGACGTGCCTCGGCACGCCGGCGCACGCAACGGTGATAGAGCCGATCTCCCGCCCGGGGCACCGTCGACTCGACCAATGAGTCCCGCACTAATTTATCAAGAAAGTGGTAGCAGTTTCGTTGGCTTAGTCCGCGCGGCGCAAACCGTGCGGCGAACCGCTCCAGCACCTCCGTTACGGTGGTGCGACCATCGAGCGCCTGCAAAACAAAATACTCTTCCGGCCGCAGGAGATAGTAACGCAAACTGACCGGATCCTTCACCGCCCAGAATTGCTGCCCGTCATGGACGCGAGGCGATACAACCAAATCGCTTCGCATCCGCAATGGTATCACCGCCCCTGCCATGACGCGTCCTCATTGCGAGACTATCAGCGTTGCCGTCATTCCGGCCCGCAGCCATGGCGGAACCACATTGATTTTGGCACGCACTCGAATATCCTCGCCCGGTCCGACAAGCGGGCTTTGATAGACAACCGTCGCCGCAGCCTCGCGTTTCGCCCGACCATCGGTCAAACGGAGGAATACTTCTTTCCCCGTCATATCTCCCCGGACCGCATCCGCCTTGATGTAGCACTCGGCATACAATTCATCGGTGCGCAACAACCGAAAGACAGACACGCCCTGCTCAATCCATTCACCCGGCTGCACAAATACTTCATCCACGAAACCACTAACCACAGAATGAATGGTATGCATTTGCAGGTCATGCGTTGCGGCCTGTAACTCGTTCGCCTTGAGCGCGCGGGTGATTTCCGCCAACGAGCGCAAATGTTCCGCATGTTCCACTTCCAGCTTCGCCTTCTCGTATTCCAATCGCCGCTGATCCATTTCGGCCGGCGAGACACCATTGTCCTTCAATCGGTTCAGTTCTTCCGCACGCCGTAATTCGGCAGCCGCCACATCGCGAGTCTTGATTGCCAGGCGAATCCGGACGTCGTTATCAAGTTCTTGTTGAGCCGAATCAAGCTCCATCTGATGTTTATTCACTCGGAACTGCGCTTCCGTCTCGTCCAAAATGGCCAGCATATCACCGGCCTGCACTGTTTGCCCGGGTCGTACCAGAAGCTCACGCACCACGCCCTGACGCCGCGCCGGTACGTCGACCATTTTGCCAAGTACGATCTCGGCATCTACTGCGAGTGGTTCGGCCGACAAACATATTGGCGTTGCCAACGCGGACAGAATGGCCGTCACCATCACGATAAAGACACGTTGAATTATCGAACCGATGCCACACATCACTCATGCTCCTAGATCCACAGTTTCCTTCGCGCCCATTCAATCACTTGCCGAAACCACACATAGCCGACGCTGCGAGTCCCGCAATGGATGGAGGCATCCACGGTTGCCCCAGGAAATCGTCGCGGCAGCGATTCCACATCGACGTCGACCGTGACCATGACACTTGCGCCATTGCCACCGGCCTGTTCAGCGACCAACGCCATTTCTCGCATCGTCCCGTGACAGACCGTCCCCGGGTCGGATTCCAAGACGAATCGCACATCTACAAGTGTGTCTCTCTTGCCGGTCGCCAACAAATGACCAATCTGGTCGTCGGGCACTTCAAGCTCAACCACCCAGAGCCCGCGAGTATCGGCGACCGTCATCAGGGTTTCACCTCGTTGCACGGGCCTTCCCGACAGCAATCGGTCCAAATCCCACGTCACGACTTGCCCCCCAATTGGGCTGACAATCGCCAACTCATTGCGCTGCTTTTCGGCAAGTGCAACCTGAGCGCGCAGACCATCAACACGGTAGGTGAGCTCCTGCTTGCGTGCGCTCAACGCCCGCTGTTCCGCCACTTCGTCGACATTGCGGTCGAATGTCCGTTGAACACGCGTCGACTTGATGAGTTTCAAC